>JAGWGZ010000008.1 GCA_028867075.1 Nanobdellota archaeon
GGAAGATATTTTAGTATAGCAATAAATGGAACAAATATATGGGTTGCTCATTTAAACGATAATGATGTAACAAAAATAAGCACGGATATTTCAGGTAATTTTACTGTGAATGCAACCTTGCAGGCATCTGACTTGGGATCTCTTTATGCTAATCAGACAATCTATATTGGAAGCCAGGCGAATGTTATCGTATTATAAAGATTTAAAAATAGAATAAAACACCATTCTTTATGGGACATAATTTAAATAATAGATTGATGGAAATGAGAAAAGGAATCTCTTTAGGACTTGTAGGTTTATCTCTTTTAGGGACAGTTAGCTGTTATGGTCCAATTATACATGCAAAGAGCAGCAGCATTCCTGTTTCAGTCATCACTGTGAGCGGTGGAAGTGATAAACCCGTTCCTGTTATTGAGAATGGAAACGTGGTCTTTACATACCCAAGTACTTTAGTCTCAGGGACAATTGAATTAAACGGAAGCCCATGGGTTTCTTTGATTCATGGCAAAACTTCAATTGAAGAGACTCTTCCGGAAGGAGATTATTCAATTAATGTATTCGCTATTGACAATAATGATATCAAAGATTATTCTACAACTATAACTGTGTTAGGGGGAGAAACAGTTACATATCCCCTCCAGATTTAATATTCTCTATTTCTACATTTATAGCAATCTTCCCATAAGATTTTATATCTCTTTTAGATGAGATACTCTCCTTTTCTCAAGTATTAAGCAAATATAATCAATTTTTTGTTTTTTTCAAAACATATATAAACCGATATAAAATAAAGTTTAGATGCATAAACTTAAGTTCACTATACTCCAGCTGGAGATTTTAAGGTTCCTTTGCGCAAATGCAGGAAGATCGTTCAATGCAAGGCGGATTGCGCAGCACCTTGAAGTCTCACAAACAGCCATTGCAAAATCTCTTCCTTTGCTTGAAAAAGAAAAATTCATCCTTATAGAGAAGGACAAAGAATCAGGAAGGCTGGCAATTGAACTGGATAAGGAAAATAAAAAAGTTATTGAATATAAAAGGGCGGAAAATCTGCGCGTTTTATATGAGTCCGGGATTGTGGATTTCCTTTCTGAGGAATTTGCAAATTCCGCAATTATTGTTTACGGGGATTATGCAAACGGAGAAGATATTTTTTCTTCTGATATAGAGATAGCTATAGTCAAAAGCTCGAAGTCAAATCCAAATCTGTCCAAATATGAGAAAGAACTGGGAAAGAAAATAGAGCTGAACTCTTTTTCTTCATTCGGAAAAATTGATTCTTCACTGAAAAATAAAATTCTGAACGGGATAGTCCTGCATGGCGAGGTGAGCTTATGAAAATATCTTATCTTCATATAATCTCTGTATTGTTAATACTGGCACTGCTCTTCTCATCTGTTGAAGCAGATATAATCTCTTTCAATGCAGGAGGAAGCACGAACATCACTGTCTCTACGGATGCATATTCTGAAGGAACTTTCAACCAGATTCCCACAACGACCACGACTACCGGCGGGGGAACGACCGGGGGCGGAGTATCAGGAGGAGGCGGGGGAGGCGTAATCATACCCGGGCAGAATGTTACTGTAAGCCCCACTTCATTTAATGTGAGCATGTTGATAAACACAAATGTCCAGAGAACGATTTACCTTACTAATCTCGGAAATAATTCAGTGGTTATTACCCTGAACCAGAGCGGTCTTGATAATATGGTCATACTTGGAAACACGACTGTCCAGCTTGCTCCGGGGCAGGTCCAGGCAGTAAGCGTAATCTTTGTAGCGCCGAACTCCACAGGCATTTATGCGGGGAGCATAAAGGTAGAAGGCGCGACAATTCCTGTAACTCTTAATGTACTGAAAGAATTTGTCCTTTTTGATTCAAATATAGTTGTCCTTAATAAAAATTACCAGGTTATCAGGGGCCAGCCCCTTCAGACGCAGGTAACACTTATTCCCATGGGGCAAAATGTGAGAATGGATGTTACTCTGGATTACGCGATAAAGAACCCGCAGGGAACAGTTATCCTCACGAAGAGCGAGACAATGCTTGTTACGGCACAAAAAAGTATAGAGAGAGATTTTGACACGGGAAGCCTTCCTGTTGGGAATTACACGATTGATCTTCAGTTGATTTATCCTTACGGTGTCGCACCGTCAAGCGCGCATTTTGAAGTTATACCCGCCACCAGTGCAGTCTTCAGCTCAGTGGTCTATTATATAATACTTGCAATTTTCCTTATAATAGCACTGCTGATAGCAATCACAATAGCAAGAACGATCAGAAGGACACGGCGCGCGGCTTCATACAACAGAAGTTCAGGCCAGCAGGTGTCATCATACTAAACTGCTAATAAGAGAATTTATAAACATTATAAATCATTATAATTTATAGTAAAATGGTTCAGAGTATAATTGATATAGATGAGAATGAGGACAGAATACTTAATATAGTGAAAGCTAAATTCGGATTTAAGAATAAATCTCAGGCAGTCGCAATGATCGCAAGAATCTATGGAGAAAGTTTTTTAGAACCAGAGTTAAGGCCGGAATATCTCGAAAGATTAATGAAAATCAGCCAAGGTAAACATATTCCTTTTAAAGATATTAATGATTTAAGAAGGCAGACCCGGGGATGAATGCATTCCCATAACTATTCTGAAAAATTTAAGAGTCTATTAAGCAAATTATCAAAAAGAGACAAAAATTTATATGAACAGGTTCTCAATAAAATTAGCGAAATTATAAACTCTGAGAGCCTTGAACATTATAAAAATCTAAAGCATGATTTAAGCGATTTTAAGAGAGTTCATATCGGGCATTTTGTTTTGGTGTTTAAGTTTGATAAAAATAAGAATCTCATTTCTTTTGAAGATTTTGAACATCATGACAAGGTATACAGGTAATTCTTTTATACTAATCCTATCTTCAGCATTTGCTGCCAGGACTTTATTCCCAGTGCCACAAGAGCTTCCTTGAATGTTATGATTGTCCTGGGATATTTTGCAAAATCGTCTATTGCGATTCTGGGGCAGGCCAGCTCAATGAAGGCATCTATATTGTAGAAGTTAAGTATTTTATCCGGAGAGAGCTCATTCATCGTTATTATTATCGGGTTTTTTCCCTGCTCTTTTAATTTCTCTAGGAGATATGTTGGCGAGCCGAACTTTTGCCCGGGTTTTATTTCTGTTATTATTCCTATGTTCTTTGCATTCCTGAATTTTTCTATTGATGCCATTCTTTGCTTCAATATTCTCTCTCTTAATCCTGAAAGTTCTCTTACTTCATTATTGTATACGTCAAGGAGAATGACCGGCTTTTCAACAGACAGTACAGCGCCCATTGCATGGAACTGGTTTCCAAGAATCAAAAAGCAATCAACATCCTGTTCTATTGACTTCAGCCCGGCATATTGGCATCCGACAATGTGCCCCTCATAAGCAACATGCCCTAGTTTTTTTGAGAGGACAAACTGCTTTCCGTGTTTTTCATAGAACTTTTTTATCTTTTCAACATCATGCCTATGCTGGACAGAATAGGAAAATCCGATTCTTTTATATTTCTTCAGTTTGCTTAGGGATTTTTGAAGAAGAGGATTGAGGTCAAGGATGTCTCTTACTTCTATATAAACTATGGGAAAATCTAGTTTCATGAATTCCGCATGCCCAAAATGGACAATCAGGTCAGCGCCGAGCGCCTCTGCTTCCTGAACAGCAGGCGCGCATGCTCCCCATGAAGTCTCTCCGGAGAAGATAACTTCAATTCCGAGTTCATCAAAAACAGGCTGGAACTCAGTCGCATTTTGTTTTATTCCCTCTGCCAGCTGCACTAGGACTTTCCCGGGTTTTCTTTTTTTCAATTCTCTCACAAGTTTTTCTTTTTCAAAATCCAATGTCATCTTAACTTATTCTAAATTTTACTTCTCCTTTTTTTATTTTGCATTGGCATGCGAGTCTGTGTTTTTTGTCGCGCATCAAATCCTTTTCCTGTTCTGTAAGCTCCGAGAGATTGCTTTCTCCTTCCAGGACGTCTATCATGCAGGTCCCGCAGATTCCCTCTTCGCATCCAAACGGCACGCCAAGTTTTTCAATAACCTCACGAATTTCTGAGCCTTCTTTAATTTCCTTTGCTTCTCCAGTTTCAGCATTTATGAGCTTGGGCATATTATTAGTTCTTAATTTTGATATAAAAGGTTTTGGTTTTTGAAAAGATTTAAATAGACACTTAACAATTGCTAATCAGCATGGCAAAAAAGTGGGATGAGATTCCGGGAGAAAAGGAGCTTGAAGAGACTTTATCCAACATAAAATCAAGAGGAATAAATGTTGTCGTCGCTGAAAACAGAGAACATGCTCTTGAAGAGCTCAAGGCCATGATTCCAGGAGGAGCGAGCGTTGCAAACGGGAGTTCAACGACTCTTGCAGAAATAGGATTTGTTGATTACCTGAGAGAAGGAAAGCATGGATGGAAGAATCTTCATGAAGAAGCCCTGAAAGAAAAGGATCCTGCCAAGCAAAGCGATTTAAGGAGAAAAATGGACACTGCTGATTATTTTCTTGGAAGCGTGAATGCAATATCCAAAAATGGAGAACTTGTTGCGTGCGACCAAAGCGGCTCCCGTGTTTCTGCCTACCCGTTCGCCGCAAAGAATTTAATCCTGGTGGCCGGATTCCAGAAAATAACAAATAATCTTGATGATGCAATGAAAAGAATAAGAAAGCACGTATTTCTGCTAGAGAATGAACGGGCAAAAAAAGCTTATGGAATGGGCACAGCGCTTGGAAAGTGGGTTATACTTGAACATGAAAAAATACCCAACAGGACAACCCTGATCTTGGTCAAGGAGAAACTGGGATTTTAATTGTCCTTCATGATGAATTCATGCGCATAATATGCCGCAGTGCACCCGTCTGCTACCCCTGTAATTAACTGCTTGAATTCCTTGTTAGTCACGTCACCAGCAGCCAAGACTCCCCTGACATTTGTTTCAGATGTTTCATGATTGATTATTATCTCGCCTTTTTCATCAGTCTTGACGCCGAGGGATTTTGCAAGTTCAGACATGGGAATGTGGCCTATTGCAACAAAAACACCTTCCACATTAATTTCATTTTTTCCTTTGCGTGTTCTGTCAATAATTATGCTGGTTACACTTTCCTTTCCTCTTATTTCTTTTATATTTACATCTTCCATCATCTCTATTTTTTTATCATGCTTTGCCCTTTCAAGATTTATCGGCTCGGGATGAATCCGTCCGCGGGCAAGTATGTAAATCTTTTTTGCATATTTTGACAAAAGCAGAGCGTCTTTTACAGCAGAATCGCTTCCTCCTACAACAGCAATAGTCTTGTTCCTGAACAGCGGACCGTCGCACAATGCACAATAGTGAACCCCTTTATTTTCAAATTCCTTTGAGCCCGGAATATCAAGTTTCCTCCATTTTGTTCCGGTTGCGAAAAGAATCGTTTTGGTTTTGTATTTACTTTTGCTGGTTTTTACAAAGAATATCCCTGCTTTTTTTTCTACTTTCACAGCTTCCTCCTCTTTTATTGTCACGAGAGGATATTCTCTTGCGTGCTCTTCAATTTTCTTTGCAAGTTCAAATCCGGAGATTTTCGCAAAGCCAGGGTAATTTTCCACAGAATCTGTTGTTGTTATAACTCCCCCGACCGGGAGCTCGGAACCATTGCTCTTTCCGAGGACAAGTGTCTTTAATCCCAGCCTTGCGGCGTACATTGCCGCCGCCAGTCCTGTTCCCCCGGCACCCATAACTAAAAAGTCATATGCAGATGATTTTGCAATCTCTTTTTTCATTATTTTTTCCTGCTATTTATTGCTTCTTTCAACTCTGCTTCATTGAATCCAATTATTATTTTCCCGTTTGCATCAATCACCGGGACTCCCATCTGCCCTGATTTCGCGACCATTTCCCTTGCAGCACTTACATCTCTCGATACATCTATATCTTCAAATTGCACGTGGTTCTTTTTCAAGAATTCTTTTGTTCTTGTGCACCATGGGCATGTCGGCGTTGAATAAACTTTTATTGTCATTTTTCCCTCCTTTATCAGTAAAATGCGCTTTTATTTAAATCTTCTCCGCGTTAAGTTTTTCTTTCATGAATAAAAGAAGAATTATTGATGCCAGGGCAATGACTGCCGTGAATGTAAACATTATGCTATAATCTATATTCCAGAGATATCCTGCGATTAATCCTCCAATTATTGCAGTTATTCCTGTCGCAAAATAATATATCCCAAATGCAGTTCCCTTTGCACTTCCTGACATGTCCGAGATGAATGCCCTTTGATTTGAATCTGTTATTGCATAGACCAGGCCATAAAGCGCGAAGATTACTCCTAGATAAATTATGTTTGATGTGAATATCAGGCCTAAACTGATGAGGAAAAACAGGCAATAGCCTATTAACAAAACTCTTTTCCTTCCGATTCTGTCTGAAAGTTTCCCGAAAGGCACCGGAAATGCAGAGTAAACGATATTGTAAATTACAAAGAGAACAAGCGGGATTATTATGCTGCCGGTTATTTCTTTTGCGCGGAGCTCAAGAAACATGTAAAACCCAAAGTTTCCAAAAACAAAGACTGACGCGACCAGGATAAAATATTTCAGATCTTTCCCGAGGATGTTGCCTTTCTTTGCAGATGTTTTCTTTTCTTCTTTGTTCCTGTAATCTTTAACCAAGGAGACTGTAATCAGAGATACAAGTGCAATAACAGATGATATTAATATTATTGTCCTGAAGCTGAAATTCAACTTCCAGAATAAAAACAAGACAAGAAGAGTCCCGATAACCGCGCCCGCGCTGTCAAGGGTTTGCTGAATCCCAAATTTCTTGCCTCTATTTTCTGTTTCCTTTGCCAATATCGCATCTCGCGGAGCATCGCGAAACTTCCCGATTCTTGAGGAAGAATCAAATGCAACTGCCTGTTGCCATGAACCCGCAATTAGCAGCAGAAATTTGAAGATGTCTGAGATAAGATAACCTGTGAAGACAAGGGGTTTTCTCTTTCCAATTTTGTCGGAAAGCCAACCTCCGAGCATATTGAAAAAACTTGATATGCCGTCCCTTAATCCGCTTACAAGGCCGATGGCAATTCCCCCTCCCCCGAGAGCTGTTATGTAAAAAGGAATAATCGCATTGATTGAATTGCTCCCCACATCATTGAAAAAGCTTGAAGCTCCAAGCAACAGCGGATTTTTTCTTCCTCTTTTATCCATTTTTTATTTATGAAACCTGAGAATTAAAATGTTTTGGCAATTTTTCAGTGACGCCCGGACCCAGAATCGAACTGGGAGATCCTTGCGGAAACCACGTCTCGAGCGTGGCGCAGTACCATTGTGCCATCCGGGCTTACTCTCTCCGCTCTTCTGTTCTTGAGAACATCTGGGCAGTCAATGGGAATATTTTTTATTTTATAATATTATCTAGAAAGATTTAAAATCCTTATTTGCATAACTGGGTAATGAAAAAGAGTATTTTGACGCTTGCGATAGCTCTGTTGTTCATCTCGATTGGATATGTCAGCGCGACCTGCGTTCTTACTCCGACTTTGTTAAGCCAGGATCCTTACCCTGCTGTTCCAGGAGATTATGTGAAGCTGGTTTTCCAGGTTACAGGCATGGCAAATTCTGATTGCGGGCAGGTTATATTTCAGCTTGTTCCTGAGTATCCAACATCATTTGATCCGGGTGTTAGTTCTTACTATAGCGCGCTTGGCGGAAGTTATGCAACCAATTACAATAATTATCTTACAATCCCATTTACAGTAAGAGTTGATCCTGATGCTGTCAAGGGCAATAATACGATCTATTTGACATATGTTACCCAGAGCATATCCAGCAACAGCTCTATTTCAACACCTTTTAATCTTTCAATACAGGATGTAAAGAGCGATTTCTATGTTTTTGTGAAGAACTATGATTTTACAACGAGAGATTTGACCCTTGAGGTCCTGAACATCGGGCAAAATGATGTTGATTCGCTTACAGTAACTGTCCCTTCCGGGCAAAAGAACGTCACGATTGAGGGGCCAAACACATATGTTATCGGTTCGCTTTCATCAAATGATTTTACGACGGCAGATTTTAATGTCCTTCCGAACAAGGCGGACATAAATCTTACAATCGATTATAATGATATAACCGGTGTAAGAAGAACAACGAGTGAAGTTGTGAGTTTTAATCCTGAGATGTTCCGGAAACCCGCTTCATCTCCTGTCGGATTGTATGTTCTTATTGCCCTGGTTGTCGTGATTGTTGCTTATGTTTTCTACAGAAGGCACAAGAAAAACAAGAAGAAAAAGCTCTTGAGAGAATAATTCTTTAGGTAAGAAGTTGATAAAGTCTTGGACTCTTTAAACGGAAAGTTTGATAAAGAAAACTCGGGGTTATTAAGAGGAAAGTTTGATAAAGAAAACCTTGGTTGTCTTTATTATTCATATCTCAAAGCCCTCACAGGACTTATTTTTGATGCATGAATTGCAGGAATCACTCCTGATACCGCCCCAGTCATGGTTGCGAAGAGGATGCATCCGGCGAACAGCCAGAAAGAATAGTTTGGCTGAAGGAATCCAAGCCCGAGGTTCATCAGAATTGCTTTTGCCAATTCAGTGAGAGCGAATCCGATTAAGACCCCGATTGTTCCGGCGATCATTCCAAGAGCGCTGGATTCAAACAAGAAGAGCGTGAATATCTCTGAATTTCTTGCGCCGATTGATTTCAGCACCCCAATCTCCCTCGTTCTTTCAATTACAGAAGTAATCATTGTATTTGATGTGTTTATCGCAGACACAAGCACAGAAATCAAAGCTATCAGTATAATGAAGCCTACGACAATGTCAAGTGCGGAAGCGTATGTCTTCAGCAAATCTTCAAAGGACGCAACGAAGAAATCTTCCTGTCCCTTTGCCAGGTTTCTTGATTTCAGCAGGCTTTTTTCAACATTCTGGACAACCTGCGGAATGTTTGAAGTGTCAACACTTGCTATTATCTCGCTGTAGCCTGTTGAATTGGGATAAAGTTCTCTGAAAAAATCATCTGTCATGTACACATTTGAATCGTCCTGCGGGTTTCCAACCGGCTGGTAGAATCCGATGACTTTCGCCTTTTCCCCATTTATCTTTATTTCCTCGTTGAGACTCACGCCATTCGGAAATATCTTGTTATCTGTCATGTAATTATATCCAAGAACAACGTCTCCCTTTTCATTGCTTTGTAATTGCCGCCCGCTGTAAATCTTTAATCCGCTGAGTTCTTCCATGAGGTTGCTTCGCGGGTCAAATCCCCCGACGAAAACATATTTGTTTGTATTTTTATATTCCACCTGCACAACTTTCATGTAAATTCCTGTTGCTGCCTGGACTCCTGATGTTCTCTCAATTGCTGTAAGGTCTTTTTCTGTCAGAGCAAAACCTGCGTCCAGCCCTGGAGCGCTCATTCCTTTTGGCTGAATTATTATCTTATCTGCCGAGGTTCCCGTGACAAAACTGTTTATATAGCTGTAAAGCCCGAGGCCGAAACTCACAAAGATGAAGATGGTGGCTATTCCAATGAAAATTGAGATTATTGTCAGAAGACTTCGCATTTTCTTCTTTTTCAGATTCTCGAGCGAATATTTCATAACCTCTTTGCTTATCATGCTCTTATGTCCTCCACAGGTCTTTCATGGGAAGCTCTTATGGCAGGAATTATGCCTGCTGCAGAGCCAATTGTGAAACTTCCGAGCGCCGTGAAGAATAAAAGAAAGAAGCTAATTTGCGGTTGTGCGGATGAGCCAATGAACGCATTCAGGGCTGCTGTCCCCACATACCCTATCCCTGTCCCGAGTATAATCCCGAGTACTCCTCCAATGAGCCCGAGAAGCCCGGCTTCGATGAAGAACTGATAAAATATCTGGTCGTTCCTTGCTCCGATTGATTTCATTATCCCTATTTCTCTTTTCCTTTCCATTACCGAGGTCATCATCGTGTTTGTTATCCCTATTGCCCCGACGAATATTGAAATAGATGCGATTATTATTATGAAAATCTGTATCCCGAAGAGAATCTGATTTACAGAATTCAGAGAGGCCTGCGGTGTTGTGACCTGGAAATCTTCCTGTCCGGCCTTCACATCCCTTCTTTGCCGCATTAAATTTTCAATTGCATTCTGCGTTTGGTTCATCAGACTCTCATCAGCCACTTTGACCTCTATTATATCAACCTGGTCACCATATCCAAGAAGTTCCTGCAAATCTTTTTCATTCATGAGTATAGCATTGTCCACTATAAAACTTCCCTGTTTCTCAAGAATCCCCTGGACTTTGAAGTCCCCGCCGTTGATTTGGACCTTGTCGCCGACTTTCAAGTCTCTGCCAAGTTGGTTCTTTGTGCTGTCTGCAAGATTGCTGCCTATCACTATAACTCCCCTATCCCCCTGATAGATCAATTTCCCGGACTGCATTTTTAGGTCTGCTATTTTATAGAGATAATTATCCTGCTGTAAATTATCAGGAACGGTGGCGGCGTATGTGAATGCTGCTTTGTTGTTATAAATCAGTTTCACGCTTCGAACTTCACGCGCTATGGAGACCTGAACAGAACTAATCTTCCCGATTGCCCTTGCATCATCTTCTGTAAGCGGTTTTACAGCTCCGCTTCCCGGCGGCCCATAGCCGCTTATTCCTCCTGCCTGAACCGTGAGGACTTCTGTAGAACCTATGTTAAACTGCGAATTTACAGCGGCTTTCAGCCCGTTGCCCAGTGAAATCAGCGAGATGACGGCTGCAACTCCTATTAAAATTCCTATTAGCGTGAGCCAGCTTCTTATTCCTCTTTTCTTTAGATTTTTCAGCGCAAGAGCAAAGTAATCTTTGATCATCTTCCCTTTTATAGAATAGAAAAATGAGTTTTTATAGTTTTAAAATAATACTTGGCTATAAATCAGAAGAGAGATAGTCTCTGTGCAAACTGTTGTATAAATTCCAAGTCTCCTATACCTTTCTTAATTTCCGTTTCTTTTCCAGGAGAGTAAGTGTCTGTTTTATTGTTATATCTTAATACACCTTGTTCAACCAATCCATCTAAATATTGTCCAAGACTTATTCCAAAACTTGTGCGTAAAATCCCGCCTGCATCTACAACTGCAGTTTCTATATCACTTCCCGAGAAACTCTGACCTTTTTTAAGAAATCCTAACAAAACTTCTCTTGCTACTTCATATTGTCTATCCGCCATAAACTTATTTTGGTTACTAGCTTTAAATAAATTTATATTATCTAATACATCCAATTATCACTCGTTCGGCACTTTCTTCAGCGTTTTCCACTTGCCTTTTATTTTTTCCGTTACTCTTTCAATTTGTCCGTCCTTTATCCAATAAATCTTTTTTGAATGTTCAAGTGCAAGGTCAGGGTCATGCGTGACGATGATTATTGTTTTACCTTCATTATTTAATTTATTTAGAAATTTCATCACGACTTCTCCGGTGTGAGTATCTAAGTTTCCTGTCGGCTCATCTGCAAGAATTACCTCAGGATCATTTGCAAGTGCTCTCGCGATTGCGACTCTTTGTTGCTGCCCTCCCGAAAGTTCTGAAGGGTAATGGTCCATTCTGTCCCCAAGTTCCATCATTTTCAGAAGAGATTCCGCCTTTATTATCCTCTCAATCTCGTCCATCTCCTGGAAGATCATCGGCAACATCACATTCTCTTTTGCAGTAAGATTTGGAATCAGGTTGAATTGCTGGAAGATGAATCCAATCTTTTTTCCCCGCACCTGTGCAAGGTCCGATTCACTTAAATGGGAAATGTTGTGCTGGTCAAGAAATATTTTTCCGTGCGAAGGAATATCCAGGCTTCCAATTAAATTCATGCCCGTGCTCTTGCCGGACCCGCTCGGCCCCATTACTGCAATGAAATCCCCCCGTTTTACGTGAAGATTTATGTTTTTCAGTGCGATTACCTGGTTCTCCTCGCCCTCATTATAAATTTTCCATACTTCCTCAAGCTTGATTATCTCATCCATAGATGAATTAACTATCTAAAGTTTAAAAATTGTATCACCTCTTAATTTTTTTACACCGCAACATTTTTAAAAAAGATTCACAATAGTTAATTATGGTTTATACGCTTCCTGAACTTGGGTATGATTATGATTCTCTTGAACCTTATATAGATGCGAAGACGATGAAGATTCACCATGACGGACATCATGCTGCTTACGTGAAAAAGCTGAACGATGCCCTTGCCGGACATGAGGAACTGCAGGACAAACCTGTTGAAGAACTGATAAGGAATCTTAATTCTGTTTCAGAAGAAATCAGAAATGCAGTAAGAAACAACGGTGGCGGGCATTTGAACCATAGCATGTTCTGGCTGATGCTGAAGAAAAATGTTAAACTCTCCGGAGAAATAGCAAACGCGATAAAGAAAGACTTCGGAAACTATGATTCTTTCAGGGAACAATTCAAGAAAGCCGCGCTGGGTCAATTCGGAAGCGGCTGGGCGTGGCTTGTTTTCAATCCCGCCGCTAAAAAGCTGGAGATTATACCGACGGCAAATCAGGACAATCCATTAACAACCGGAAAAGTTCCCATACTCGGCATTGATGTCTGGGAACATGCATATTACCTGAAGTATCAAAACAAGAGAGATGAATATATTGACAATTTCTTCAATGTAATCAACTGGAAACAGGTTGAGAAAAATCTTTTGAGAGCGCGCTGAGCGTCTGAAGCAAAATCTTTAAAAGCTTTGGATTGCTGATTAATGAAAAGAGGCGAATCTCCGATAAAGATAATGACGAGAAGTTTTAATGAGTGTGATATAGTTTTTGTGGCTACTTATCCGCCACGTGAGTGCGGAATTGCAACTTTTACAAAAGATTTGGTGAGTTCAATAAACCAGAGGCTGCCCAAGAACACAAAAGCCGGTATTATCGCGATGAACAGCAACGGTGTCAATATATACAACTATCCTTCAGAAGTTATTTACCAGATAAGCGACACAGATATGAATGATTACATTGAAGCTGCAAAACAGATAAATGATTCTCCGAGGATAAAGATGGTTAATATCCAGCATGAGTTCGGGATATTCAGGGGCGCTTGGGGAGATTACCTGCTCGCATTTCTTGAAATCGTCAACAAGCCCGTTACAATAACATTTCATTCTGTTCTTTCTGACCCCGATCCTCAGCTGAGGAAAGTTGTAAAATCAATATCTGAGAAAGTTGAAGACATTATTGTCATGACAAACAAGGCAATAGAGATTCTGAGGCGGACATACCATGTAAATACTCCGATTCATTTGATCCCGCATGGCATCCCCAAAGTTTCTTTTGATAGCCAGGACGATGAGAAAACGCGCCTCGGATATGACGGAAAAATAATCCTTTCCTCGTTTGGTATGATAAGCTCGGGCAAGGGATATGAGCACGTGATTGAAGCGCTTCCCAATGTGATAAAGAAATACCCTAATCTGATTTATCTTATCGTCGGAGAGACGCACCCGATTGTCAGGAAAGAGCAGGGAGAAAATTACAGGAATCTTCTTGTTAGGCAAATCAAGAAATTGAACTTGGAGAATCATGTAAAATTCTACAATAAATATCTTGCCCTTGAAGAGATAATCCAGTACCTGAAGGCGACCGACATCTATATTTCTTCCAGCATGAATCCAAACCAGATTACATCGGGAACCCTTTCTTATGCAATGGGGTGCGGAAGAGCTGTTATCTCCACTTCTTTTTTGCATGCCAAAGATGTGGTTAATGACAAGCGCGGAGTTTTGGTCGGATTTGGAAAGCCGAAGGAATTTGAAAAGGCAATATTGGCTCTCCTCGGTGATGACGGGAAAAGAAGAGATATGGAGAAGAATTCTTATTATTACACGAGGCCGATGACCTGGCCGAATGTTGCGATGCACTACTGCGATGTATTCAACAAATACCTTGACCTCAAGGGAAAAGAAGTTGAATCTCTGCCGGAGATAGATACTTCACATCTGATAAGAATGACGGATAATTTTGGAGTCATACAGTTTGCAGTTCAGGCAAGTCCTGACACAGAGTCAGGCTATACTCTTGATGATAATGCAAGAGCGATTTTAGTTTGCACGAAACATTATGAAAAATTCAGGGAATTCAAGCAACTTGACCTGATACGCACTTATCTTAATTATATAAGATATGTTCAGAACAGAGACGGGAGGCTGTATAACTTCGTAAGCAAGGACAGGAAGATTGAGCACTGGAGCGAAGACGCCCATGGAAGGGCCATATGGTCTTTGGGGTATATGATTTCATCGCCGAATATCCCGGATGATTTCAAGAGAGATGCAGAACAGATGATCACCAAAGCAATTGCAGCTTCAGAAGAAATAAAATCGCCGCGCTCGTTATCATTCATCATCCAGGGACTTTACTTTTACAACAGGATCGCGAACTCTGCGAAGATCCGGCGGCATATTTCCAAACTCGCAGATTATCTTGTCTCTCTGTATAAATCATCATCAAATCCTTCATGGAATTGGTTTGAACCCTATATGACCTATGCAAACAGCAAACTTCCGGAATCACTTCTTTATGCTTATCTTGCAACGGGAAAGAGGGAATATCTTGATATAGGTCTGGAAAGCCTTGATTTTCTTCTTTTAAAAACTTTCAAAGGAGACATTTTTGTCCCGATTGGCCAGAGAGGATGGTATTTCAAAGACGGAGAGAAAGCAGAATATGATCAGCAGCCCATAGAAGCATCCTACATGATTCAGGCTTTAATCCTTGCTTACAAGATTGTCCGTGATGAGAAATACAGAAAATATGCAGTGCAGACCTTCCAGTGGTTTATTGGGAAGAATACACTGAACCAGGTTGTTTATGATTCTTCAACAGGCGGATGCTATGATGGTATCGGGGAGAATGCAATAAATCTCAATCAGGGGGCAGAATCCACGATTTCCTATCTGATGGCCCGGCTTTTCTTGATGGATTTATAATAATGACCGCTAAAATGCCCCAAAAATCAAGAAGATTTCTCGAACTGGCCATAAGCTTTTGGATCGGCGTCGGATTAATGAGCATAATTAATGTCTGGAAAATTTTGCAAGGCCTCAATCCAATTTTATACAGTTGGATAATGTTCGGAATTTCCATATCTTTCTTGATTGTCTGTTTTGTTATTCTGGCTGTTAGGAGAAATAAGTCTCCTTAAAATTTATAAACTTCTCAGGTGTAATAGACAAAAAGGTGTTTTGATTTTTATGAATCCAGATAATAACTGCTTGATTGACGAGGCTTATGATAAAGCAGTTTGGATTTTGAATAAATGTGCAACTCCGCACGGGTTTTTTGCAGCCCATCCCGGGTATGACATGGTGTTTGGCAGGGACTCTATGATAATATCGCTGGGCGCTTTGCTTCTTAATGACGGGAAACTCAATGAAACAGTAAAAAAATCCATGATCACGCTTGCCGAGAACCAATCGCCCCGCGGCCAGATTCCAAATGCAGTGGATAAATACTCAAAGAGAAATCACCATGTTGATTACATGTCCATTGATTCCGGCTTATGGTTTCTTATTGGGCATTACAATTACATGAAAAGATTCAGAGATGGTTCATTGTTAAGAAAATATGAAAAAAATGTTGGGCTGGTTTTTGATTGGCTTGCTCATCAGGATGCAGGAGAAGACGGAATGCCGGAACAACTGCCGACGACAGATTGGCAGGACGCATTCCCGCACAGATACGGCCATACGATAAATACACAGGCACTTTATTATCATGCTCTCAGGCTCGCAGGAAAAAGCAAAGAAGCCGAAAGGCTGAGAAAGGTTGTCAATGAGAATAAGGATTTTGGGCTTTGGGATGCGGAAAAAGGATTTTATGTGCCGTGGAGATGGAAAAATCACGGGAAATATCATGAAATGGGCGAATGGTTTGATTCGCTTGGAAACCTGCTTGCCATTATTTTTGAGCTTGCAGATAAGAATAAGGCGGAAAGGATTTTACATTACATTGGAGGGCACAGAATAGCTGAACCATATCCGATAAAGGCAATTTATCCCGCGATTGAAAAAGGAAGCAAGGATTGGCAGGATTATTTCCTTGATTGCGAAGCCGGAAAACCATGGCATTATCTTAATGGGGGAATCTGGACCTTTGTCGGAGGATTTTATATCCTGGCTTTGATAAAAATGAAGAAGTTTGCGGAGGCTGAGAGGCAATTGCAGAAACTGGCAGAGGCTAATATGAAAAACGACGGGAACTTTGCGGAATGGCTGAATGGAAAAACAGGTGAAATAGGGAAGACAGAGGCGATTAGACTTTCAAAAAATGAGCTGGGCAGAAGTTACCAGGGTTGGAATGCCGCGATGTACATAGTTGCATATGACTCTCTGAAAGCGAGGAGAGTTCTGATATTCTAGATAAAGTTTTTAAGCGGTAGCAGCATATTATAAAAATGATTCCTGTGAAAAAAGAGGCGTTGCTTGTTTCTCCATCAGATGTAAAGCCCACCTCAAATAAATTTTCAGTTATAGGGACCTTCAATCCCGGGGCTGCGCGCCTTTCCAACGGAAATATTGTTCTTTATGTCCGTGTTGCTGAAAAGCTGAAAAATGAAGCGAGTGAAGATGAGAAACATTATTATGCACCGCGATGTGTGGGAGAAAAGGCATGCAAGATTCATTTTGACAGATTCAAAAGAGAAGAAGCGCAGTCAAAGTCAGACAGCGATATAGTGTTTAAAGATGAGACAAAGAGACTGCTCTTTATTTCGCATTTCCGGAGAGTGATACTTGACAAAGGCGGATTCAGCGTGAAAAGCATAGACAGGAAACCGTCATTTACCGGATTGAGCACCAACGGGGAACTGGGTGTTGAAGATCCGAGGATAGTAAAGATTGGTGAAAAGTACGCAATGACTTACGTATCTCTTTCAAGGCAGGGAAATGTTTCAACTTCTCTTGCATTGTCAAAAGATTGCTTGAATTGGGAGAGGATGGGGACAATTTTCTCAGAACAAAACAAAGACACTGCTCTTTTTCCGGAGAAGATAAAGGACAATTATTATATTTTCAATCGGCCTGAGGGGGGTTTTGAATTCACGCCGCCGCACATCTGGATTGCAGCATCAAAAGACATGGTTGGCTGGGGGAGGAATAAACCGCTGAAATTGTCGCGAAAAGGAAAATGGGACTATGAAAGAGTTGGTGCAGGACCGCCGCCGATAAAAACAGATAAGGGCTGGCTTTTGCTTTATCATGGTGTTATAAATTACAGGACAAGGCCGTTCAGGAAGATGTTCGGTACAGAAGGAAACCACTTCAGCTACGAAATCGGAGCTGCACTTTTTGATCTGAAAAATCCGAGAAAGCTCCTTGCGCGCGCTCCATCGCCAATACTGGCGCCGACAAAGAAGTATGAGAAAGAAGGATTTGTGAACAATGTTTTGTTTCCCACAGGGCTTTTGCGCGATGTAAATGATGAAGACAAGCTGCTTGTATTTTCAGGCGGAGCAGATACAGTCGTCAGCGTGAAAAAGATTTCCCTGCAGGATGTATTGGATTCTCTTGAAGCAGTTTAATCTTTTCAGATACCAATTATATGTTTCTTTATCAAGTCCAGCATCCTTTGCGCCGTAACTTTGTAATTGAAGTTTTTTAATGCATGCTCTGCCGCGTTCTCCCCCATTTGCTTTCTTAATTCCTTATCTGTTAAAAGCTTTAATGTGTACTCTGCCAACTGGTCCACATTTGCGCGATAAGCAAAGGTTTTTGGCCTGTCAAAAAAGATTTTATGGTTTTCTTCAAATCCCATCCAGTCATATGCCCATTCGCTGTCCAGTTTTATTTCTTTTTCGGGTTCAGCCAGAAAACCGGTTTTTTCATGGACAATTGTGTCTTTGGGCCCTCCGACATTTATTGAAATGACAGGCTTGCCGCACGCCATCGCTTCTAATTGTATCATTCCAAACCCCTCTATTCTTGATGGACCCGCATAAATATCGCATGCCCTCAACAAGTCTGCCATGAACTCCGAAGAATAATCTCCCTGAAGATAAATTATCCTGTGCTTTTCCAGGCCAAGCTCGTCAATCAGCTTGTCTTCTTCTCTTCCGTGGTCTTCTGCTGAAAATCCGTCTGTTACTTTCAGGACATATTTCCATTTTGGGAAGCGGTCTTTTATCTTCGCGAGCGCTTTGAGCATTTCCTGCGCGCCCTTGCTGGTCACGTCTCCGCCTGCCGTGAGAATCATCATCTCATCATCTCCTATTCCGAGCATATGCCTGAGCTTCATTCTGTTTTCATTTTCATCATTAACAGGATAAAATATTTCGGGGTTATACCCTATTGGGCAGACATGGATATTGTCTCCTTTGACTCCATCGCGGATGTATGTCTCCCTCACCCAATTGCTGTTTGCAACGATCAATGGAAGGTTATTAAGGATGCTGTGATAATTTGCGACCCAGCCGTCGGCATTAAACCACGGCACAGGTTTTAATCCGTGGTTCATCGGGCTTAATATGACCTCCGGAGTTTCTCCCCAAAATCCGACCCCGATTACAACATCAGGATTGAAAGTCTTGTATGCATAGAGTTTTTGCAAATTATTGTCTCTGTCGCAGGGCATTACCTCTTCTCCGAGCTCCTTCAGGCCGCGAACGAGGTCATGACCCTGATGGCTTAACCCGCTTGCATCAAGCGGATATGGGTATAAAACCAGGATTTTCATTTTGCTAATTCAAATGTTTCAATTTTATTGCAGCTCATCAGCTCAAATCCCCTCTCATTTGGATAGCCATAGACTTCTCTTACAATTTCTTTTTTAATTTTTAGTTCTCTGTCAGTCAACTCTGTCTTGAAATCAGAGTCTGCTCTAGGTTTTGGGGGAATTAAATCAGGGTAAGGAACATTTTCTCCTTTTTCATAATTGAAGAAATAAATTCTTTCTGCGTTTAGATGCCTGTTCTCTAATAATCTTTTTATTGCATTGTGAGCTTCAACATGTCTTATGTGCCCATACTCCCCATTCTTTCCGTGTGTAAATATGAGGTTATATTCTTTCATGGGCAATCTGGAGATTATCTCATCTGCTATCTTTCCGACGGCAATTGGCATGAGTTCTTCATCATCCAAATCAAGAATTATCCCATGCGCATTATAAATTTCACAGGCTTTGTCAAATTTCGGCTTTCTGTCTGCATCGCTTGCCCTGCACAGAGAGAGAATTGTCCACTCCCACCCTTTATTTCTTAGGATTGTCCCACCCATCCATATTGTTTCGTCATCAGGATGAGCAACGACAACCAGTGCCCTGCTTTTTTCCATTTACATTAATTGAGAAATCGATATTTAAGGTTTATTATAACTGCGCAGCAGCTTTTCTGTCGAGAATAAATGTTGCGTCTTTGTGCTGCCTAAGCACCGATGCCGGAATCTTTTCTGTAATCGGCCCTTTAATCGCCCTTAAGACAGCATTTGACTTTTTCGTCCCGAATGCCAGCAGAATAATCTTCCTTGATCTCATGATTGTCTTTATTCCCATCGTGTAAGCCTCTTCCGGAACTCTTCTTGCCGATGTGAAAAAGCGGGAATTTGATTTTATTGTTGAGTCTGAAAGTTTTATCTTTCGCGTTCTGCTATTAAAAGATGAACCGGGTTCATTGAATGCGATATGCCCATTGGTGCCAATACCAAGCAATACAAGGTCTAATCCTCCGGAATTTTTTATCTCCTTCTCATATTCATCTCCCTTTGATGCGGGGAAATGAACATTTAACTTTTTTATATTAACTTTATTGAAGAAATTCCTGTTCATGTAACGGTGGTAGCTGTTTTTATCATTGAAACTTAAATCTGCATACTCGTCAAGATTAAATGTTCTGACTCTGGAGAAATCTATCTCGCCTTTTTTGTACAGCCGTACCAGTTCCCGATACAATGGGATCATTGTTGATCCAGTTGCAAGCCCGAGCGTTGCATTTGGCTTTCTTTTTATTATTTCAGAGATTGCTGCAGCCGCTTTTCTGATGCATTCCCCCGTTGTAGAGATTATTATTCTCATCATATACTAAAACTTTTAAATGTATAAAAACTTTCTTTTTCTATGATTGGCGTAAAAATGAAAGAACATGCCATAACCAAGGACATGATGCTGACTGATATCCTCGCAAGATATCCGGAGGTCGCCCCGATTCTTATGGGCTATGGACTGCATTGTGTTGCATGCCATTTTTCAAGTTATGACACCCTTGAGAATGGAGCCAGGTTACACGGTATGGACGATGAGACTCTTGATATGATGATAAAAGATATGGAAACCATAATCAGGCAGTTTGCCATGGCAGAATCCGGGAAAAATGTTTAAATAGACTTCTTAATTTATTCAGCCGGAGGTGAAAAATGAAAAAGAATCTGATGGCGTTCAACATTGTGTTCTGGTTGGGCGTGTTAATCCTGGTGGTTGACCTGCTGACATACTACACTGAAATCGCCTGGTATTTCACAACGCTTGGGATAGTGCTGTTGTTTGTCTCTGTGGCGCTTATTGTAACAAGTTATTTTATAAGAATGAAGAAGTGATCAGTCTTTAAGGCAAACGTCGCAATTCTTAGGAACTCTTTTGTCCTGAAGCCTGTGAAGATTGCACATTGCCTTTGATTTCCTGAGCTGGACGCATAAACTGTAAATCTCCTTCATTATATCTTCTTTGCCTTCTACAACTCCCTTTGCAGCTCTTTTTATTTCTTTCATGGCTTTTTCGGAGAATTTTATCTCGCTTCCGCGTTTTGATTTCAGGTATTGGGAAATGGCAGCTTCTGTTATTCCGAGGCATTCCGCAGCCTTTTTTTGTTTTAATCCATATTGCTGAATGAAGATCTTTGCCAGTTCTCTTCTCAGAGCTGGAATAAGATACCAAACTTCAAGTTCCTGCGGCATTGTCTTTGTCATGAGTTGTAATAGAATACATGAATATTTAAGGTTTTTTCAAGACCCAAATCCTTAAAAATATTAACTATAGTTAATTTTATGGAAAATCAACAGAGCGCGGGCTTGGAAATAAGCAGGGAGGTATTTGACCATTATAATCCAGAGAATTTGAAATTCAGAGCGAGCCCCGGTCTGGATGATAATGTCGTGAGAAAAATTTCAGCAGATAAGGGAGAGCCGGAATGGATGCTTCAAAAAAGATTGAAGGGATTGGAGATTTTCAATAAGAAACCTCTTCCAACATGGGGGCCAGACCTTTCTGAGCTGGATCTTGGGGAGATTTATTTTTACATGAAGCCTAGCGCTGAAAAGAATTCAAGAAACTGGAATGATGTCCCTTCTGATATAAAGGATACTTTTGAAAAGCTTGGAATCCCCGAGGCAGAAAGAAAATCCCTTGGGGGGGCGGGGGCGCAGTATGAATCAGAAGTTATTTATCATAATCTTAGAAGAGACTTTGAGGAAAAAGGAGTTGTGTTCTTGGATATGGATGAAGCTGTCCACAAGTTTCCTGAGATGGTCCAGAAATATTTCATGACGAATTGCATATCTCCTGCACTTCACAAATTTGCAGCCCTGCATTCTGCCGTTTGGAGCGGAGGGACATTCATCTATGTTCCGAAAGGCGTGAAAGTTGAAATGCCCCTTCAGGCTTACTTCAGGATGAATGCAAAGCGCGGAGGGCAGTTTGAGCACACATTAATTATAGCTGATGAAAATTCCGAAGTTCACTATATTGAGGGCTGTTCTGCGCCAAGATATTCTGAGAATTCCCTTCATGCAGGCTGCGTTGAAATTCATGTCCTGAAAGGCGCGAGAGTAAGATATTCAAGCATTGAAAACTGGAGCAAGAACACATACAACTTAAACACCAAGAGGGCAATTGTCCATGAAAATGGGATAATGGAATGGGTCAATGGAAACATGGGAAGCAAAGTCACAATGCTCTATCCATGCAGCGTCCTGATCGGAGAAAATGCAAGAACAGACTACATAGGGGTGGCTTTTGGAGGACGGGGGCAGAATCAGGATACAGGATGCAAGGTTTATCATCTGGCTAAGAACACAAAATGCAATGTTGTAAGCAAGAGCATAAGCAAGGATGGGGGGGTTACTTCCTATCGAGGATTGGTTGAAATTAAAAAGGGATGCGTAAACTCAAAGGCGAGTGTCCGGTGTGATGGCCTGATGCTTGACAATAACAGTAAGGCTAAGACTTTCCCAAGCATGGAAGTCGGAGAGAATAATGTTGAAGTCTCTCACGAAGCTGCAGTCGGAAAAATAGGTGAAGATCAGTTGTTTTACCTAATGTCCAGGGGTTTGTCTGAAGAAGAAGCGACAAAGATGATAGTTGCAGGATTCATAGAGCCCGTTGTCCGTGAGCTGCCTCTGGAATATGCCGCTGAATTAAATAAACTGATAGATCTTGAAATAGAGAATTCTGTTTGCTGATGGAAAATTTATACAGGGAAAGATTGATCGAGATTTATTCGGAAAGAAAAAATTTCGGAGAACTTAAAGACAAGACATTAGAGATAGCACATAAAAACAATTCATGCAATGATACAATCATATTTCAATTTAAAATTGAAGGCGGAAAGATAACAGATGCAAGATTTAATGGAAAGCTTTGCTTCGTCAGCACGATCTCTGCAGAAGTATTATCCGAAAAGATAAAAGGCATGGACATAGCAGATGTTAAAAAATTAAACAAGGAGGATGTGGATTCGCTTTTGGGCATTGAAATCTCTCCGTCGCGCGTCGGGTGCGAGCTATTTCCGCTTGAAGCGATAAAAAAACTGGATAATGAGCCTCGAGATAATTAACCTGCATGCAGAAGTAACTGATGATAAAGGAAATTCAAAAGAAGTCCTGAGCGGGGTGAATCTCTTTCTGGAAGATGGGAAGACTTATGCTTTAATGGGGCCGAACGGAAGCGGCAAGACCAGCCTTTCAAGTGTTATAATGGGAAGTCCCAATTACAAGATCACATGCGGAAAGATTTTGTTCAATGGGGAAGATATAACTGCTCTTTCTGCAGACGAGAGGGCGAGAAAAGGGATTTTCATGTCATTCCAGCATCCGAAGGAAATTTCCGGGATCAATCTGATCAGTTTTTTGCGTGCAGCTTACAATTCAATGAATCCGGAATCCAAAAAATCCCTTCTGGAATTTTATGACTTTGTGAAAGAGAAGGCAGGATTATTGAAGTTGGACGGGAAGTTTTTTGATAGGTATCTCAATCAGGGATTTTCAGGCGGAGAGAAAAAGAAGTCCGAGATTTTGCAGATGCTGGTTCTAAATCCGAAGGCTGCAATTCTTGACGAGACTGATTCAGGACTGGATATAGACGCTTTGCGTGATGTTGCTAAGGGTATAAATAATTTTTCAGGCAAGGATAAAACTATTCTTGTAATAACACATTATAAAAGAATTCTGGAGTATATAAAACCAGATAGGATTTTTGTCATGATTGACGGCAGGATTGTAAGAGAAGAAGACAGTGGCTTTATTGAACATCTGGAACAAAAAGGGTATGATTGGCTGAAAAACAACAATGGTGCAGGTATTTAATTCAAGAGTGCTGAGAATTTCCCGAATGACTTCTGATGTAGTGGCAGTCAGACTTTACGTTCCGGCCGATTTTGAATTTAAAGCAGGGCAATACCTTTCATTAAGCGTCATAAACAGCGAAGGAAAAAAGATAAGGCGCCCATTTTCCATCTCAAATCCTCCGCAAAAGAGAAATAAATTTATTGAATTCTGCTGCAAGCTTGTTCCTGGTGGATTGGCTTCTGAATACATAAGAAAGCTGAAGGCCGATGATGAAGTTGAACTCTTCGGACCCGCCGGGAGATTTTTAGTCAGGGATTATACCAAAGATATCGCTCTTATTGCTTCCGGCGTCGGAATAGCACCGTTCATGTCCATGATTCCAGATGTGTTGTCCCATAATTCCAAAAGTAAAGTAATCCTGATTAAATCATCGCGGGCAGAGAAAGATATCTTATATGAAAAAGAACTGGAGACATTGGAGAAAGAACATCCAAACTTCAGATTTTACAATGTCTTCAGCATGCCTAAGAACAGAAATTCAAACAAAGGTTATGTCCAGGATTTTTTAAGATATATCCCTCATGATTTTAACGGAGACTTTTATGTTTGCGGACTTAAAGAGATGATAATCTCTGTAAAAGAGAAATTGGTTTCAATGGGTTTTAAGGAAGAGCAAATATTTTATGAAAAGTTTGATTAGAGCTTTGCTTTTTTGAGGGCGTATGCTTTTGTTTTTAATTATTTTAATAGGCCGACAATGATCAATGCAGATACAGCAATAAGGAATAAAATTGTCCAGATTCCTATTGCAACTCTTAACTTGTTCAGCCTCATTTTAATTCAAATACTTCTTCATGAATTTTATCTTTATTTATCCTGAGTTCTTTTAGCCTTTTTATCATTTCTTCCTTGAATGCCAGGGGGCCGCATATTAAAATTTCTTTATCTTTTAGGTTCATATCAGAGCCGGTTATGTCTTTTAATTTCAGATGCCCTCTTTTTCGCGAATTCCATGGGACGAATCTTAGATTTTCCGTTTCCTGTATTATTTTCAGATAATGCTGATTAAATATCTTATTTTCTGAGAATGTGTAAAATAATTCCACCCTGTAGTCCGGATTTTCTTTCAGTTCTTCAATCATTCCGAGGAAAGGAGATATCCCTATTCCTGCTGCAATCCAAACCTGATTTTTATTTTCAAAATTCCTAAAATTAAATCTTCCATAAGGACCTTCAAGAGTTACTTTATCACCTTCTTTTATCATCTCCAGCAGGTTGGTAAAATCACCTGATTTCTTTATGATGATTTTTATCACCCGAGAATTTGATTTTGACGCAATTGAAAACGGATGGGGTTCTTTGGAGACATTCTCGCTGTAAAATCTTGCGAAGATGAACTGACCTGATTTGTATAATATTGGCTTTCCCACGGGCTCAAGGTCCAGTTCGATCAAATCTTTGCTTGTCTGAATACCTGCTATCTTGTATTGCGCATATCTTAGAAATTTCTTTCTTACAATAAGGCTGTAAATGAAGGCACCTATGCCTATGGCGATTACTAATGAAATAAAAGGATAGTATCCGTAGAATATATTGTCAACCGCGACAGAATCCCGCGCAAGGAGCATGTGCAGTGCAGCGAATGCAAACACAAGACCCATGAATTCATGCGTGAATTTCCAGTGATTATATTTAATTCTTGTGAAAAATGTTATCACTATCAGTGAGATAAGTCCTATAATCGCTATTAATCCAAAGTCAAGCGACAGGACACTTCCAGGTATGAAATAGCTGGCTGCTTTTACTATGTTGTTTGGAATAAGGTTCGCGACGATGAAGAGCGGATGCGCCAAGATGAGCATGAATGCAGTTCCCCCAACTATGCCATGAACGAGATAAACTTTGTCCATCCCGCCGAAAATTTCCTCCAGAAATCTTAATCTTGTTGATAAGACAAAATTAAGCGCGAATAAAGTCACTCCGACCAGCGCAAAGATTCTTCCAAGAGTATAGAGTGAATATGAAAAAGTCTGAAACCCGCTTAATCCCGAGCCAAACGCGAAGAAAAGGAACACGGGAATCAGGGAGATTGCAAATATAGAGAGCCAACCGAGGA
The DNA here is from genome assembly GCA_028867075.1 of Nanobdellota archaeon. Lineage (GTDB taxonomy): Archaea > Nanobdellota > Nanobdellia > Pacearchaeales > GW2011-AR1 > JAKLIN01. The sequence goes on from JAGWGZ010000008.1 coordinate 25,664, forward strand.
TACTCTTTGTTTTTTGATTCATTAACTGATTTTAGAAAAGGAATTTAAAAGGATTGTGAATTCTATGTACCATATGGGGTTGTAGTCTAGCTTGGCAGGATCTCAGGTTCGGAGCCTGAAGGCCGGGGTTCGAATCCCCGCAATCCCATGCGACGACACCTACGGTTTCGTTCGCTCGACTTTCTCTTTAGTTTGTTTTTCCCGTCCACCCGCCCCGAGTTAATGAATAAGAACTGAAAGATTGGTTCGGCGTTTTTCTAAACTAATTAATTTGTTTTTGTATCAACTTTTATTATTCCGAGCGTGCGAGGCAGACTTACGTTTGAAATATAAAAAATAAAAGAAATAGAATTAAAATAAGAAATTAAGCCGCGTTAATCGCAGCCTGTATTGATGCCCATGAAGCCTGTACAGACTTTCCGTTCACTAAGAACTGAGGTGTCGCAATCTGGAATCCTGCCTGTTGCACCTGTGACATAACCTGCTGGACCTGACTCAATGTTGAATTGCTGTCAAGGCAGCTGTTGAATTTGCTTGTGTCCATGCCTGAGATTCCTGCTGCAATTGCCTTAAGATTTGATATGCTGTACTTTCCGGTGTCTTCACTTGGTCCTGTGCTTGCCTGATAAATTGCGTCGTGCATCTTCCAGAACAAGTCATTGCTTTGCTGCAGTGCGCAGAATCCTGCCTGTGCAGCCTGTGTTGATTCCGGTCCTGATGTATCACTTGGATTGTCCAGGAAACTTAGAGGGACAAAGATGAACTGTATTTGTCCTTGCTGTGCCAACTGCTCTGCCTTTCCTGCAGAACCTACCAGGTCACCATACTGACTGGTATACTGTGATGTCCAGTTGGGAAGTCCTGATGCAAGTGCACAATATGGGCATTGGAAATCAGCCATCTCAACAACTGTGACTTTGGCATTGCTGGGGCCCAAAGAAGGATACAGATTTGGATTTGCAGTGAATATGCTTGCATCTCCTGCTGAGGCAGTTCCACTATTTCCCGTATTTCCGTTATTTGCTACTGCATTACCGGAAGATTTCATTATGCCGAATCCTCCTGTAAATATGCTCACTACAAGGAGAGCGACAAGTGCAAAGACGCCAATCCCCCACAAAGTACTTTTCTTAAGAGTTATTGTCTTTGATTCTTTAACCTCATGTTCATGAGATTCGTGCTCTTTTGGTTTTTCTTCAGCCATTTTACCTCCTTTCATTGTTTAGGGTATCGTAGTCAGAAAAATAATCTATTTATATGTTTTTATGTTTTGTGAATTATCTTTTATCTGCTCACAATTTCAAGAGCATCTCTATTTTTCAGCCTATAATCCTTTCCAAGAGTTTTCTTTGTTCTCGCATCTATAGCGCGTATGAAATTCTTTCCGAAATCTGTGTGCAGAAAGTATGCAAAATCAAGCGCCGTGCTTTCAGGAGGCAGGAGGAAGCAATCAGGCAGAGTCTTTCCCTTGCTGTCCTTTAGTTTTGTTGCGCCCGCCGGAAAAATAGCAAGGTATCTCAGCAGTTCAAATACGGCTTTGTTCAAAATCGCCTGCACCCCGGTCCCGTTTTCATATTTTTCAAGAACATTTTTCCTTATCTTTTTCAATGCTTCTTCCTGAACCGGCTTTATGTCTCCGATTATTCTGAAGTCTCGGTCTCCGGGAATGTACTCAATCAGTCCTTTTTTTGCCGCTTCCCTAAGCGCAAGTTCTGAATCCGCTGAGCATGGCATGATCATCAGTTTTGGAAAATATTCTTTTAGCTTATCATAATTCTCTTTTCCTTTTTCAGTGTCAATCTTGTTTGCAGCTATAATCATCGGCTTGCTTTCTTTTCTCAGTTCATTTGTAAACTTTCTCACCTGCTCTTCATCCCACCTGGCTGGTTTTTCAGCGAACCCCAAATCCCTGAGAACCTTCTTCACCTGCTCTTCATTCACTTTTAACCCTGAGAACTGTTTCGCGACAGCCTGGGAAAAGTTTACATCTTCTGTTTCTGATTTTCTTACGAAGCCTTTCCAGACCTTCATGAATATGTTGTAGTACCATTTGTTGAGCTCATCTTCCAGGAATATTATATCCCTTGTAACATCATAATCTTCCGTTTCTTTTCCCTCTTCGTCTGTTGTTCCCGACGTGTCCACGATATGCACAAAAACATCGGCTTCCCGCAGGTCATCAAGGAATTGGTTTCCCAGCCCCTTGCCTTCACTTGCTCCCGGAACCAAACCCGCAACATCCAATAAATCAACAGGGACAAATCTTTGATGATTAATGCAGAACCCGTGATTCGGCTGGCATTGCACTCCAAATTCAGAATCAATGCATTCGACCCGCACATAACCCACACCGTGATTTGGCTTTATGGTTGTGAAAGGATAAGGTGCAATTTCAACTTCCGCGAGAGTCGCAGCTTTGAAAAAAGTGCTTTTCCCGACAGAAGGCTTTCCAACAAGTCCGATTAACATGTAAAAACCTTGCTGGAGGATTATTTAAATTTATATCGCTGATAGTTTTATAAGTTATCTACGCTTGCATACAGAATGGACAGGGGTGCCAGAGTTCTAGCGCTTGCAAATAAAATTGTGAAACAACTGAAACCATTTTGCAGCCGGATAGAAATAGCAGGAAGCATTCGGAGAAAGAAAAAAAATCCGCATGACATTGACATTGTTCTTATTGCCAAGGAAGATGGCAAAGATAAGATAAAACGACTTCTTGAAAAAGAAGGACGATTTTTACAGGGTGGAAACAAAGAAATGTTCTTTCGCATAGAAGGAATTGATCTTGATTTATTCTTTACTGTTCCGGATGAATGGGGCGCTACATTGATGGCATATTCAGGGCAGAAAGGCTCTAATATCGGATTGAGACTTGTTGCAATGAGAAAAGGATTGAAACTGACGAATCATGGGCTTTTCAGAAAATCTGACGGCAGGCGGCTTGCAGGAAAGACAGAAAGGGGAATCTATGAATCTCTCGGGCGACCATATAAGGAACCGTGGGAAAGATGATTATAAATGTCAGGGTTCATCCGGATTCAAAGAAACAGGGAATAGAAAAGAAAGATGAGAATAATTTCATTGTTTTTCTAAAATCGCCAGCAGAGAACAACAGGGCAAATGCAGAGCTTGTAAATCTGCTGCATAAATATTTTAAAAAAGAGATTTCAATAAAGTCAGGATTGAAATCAAGGAATAAAATTGTGGAAGTGTTTTGAAAGGAAAGTTTGATAAAGCAAACCGCGATTTACATTAAGATGAGATACGAAGAGCGATTGGGCATACGCTTCGCCGAGGAGTCATCAAAATGAGGTATGAAGATGCTCCTGACTTGCAGAAGAAAGCCGAGGACATTTCGCGAACTTTATTTCCACATGTAAAAATTGAGAGGATGAAATGCTTCAGGAGTTTCGGCAGTTCTTCAAGGGGAACAATCGCCCGATGCCATGCACTTGGAAAGATATTGCAGAGGACAATAGGGGTTCAGGCATATTATGCCCTTGAGTTCATCTCGGAGAGATTTGATAAACTTGATGAAGAGGAAAAGATGAAAATCATCATGCACGAGCTTATGCATATTCCGAAAACTTTCGGCGGCGGATTCAAGCACCATGATTTTGTCTGCGAGAGAAACGTAAATCTGTATTATAGGGAGTACAAAAAGAGAAAGAATGAAACAAGAGAAAATAATCTTGAGATATAAGAAAAAGAAAGTTCCTATCGTGGTGGCGAGAACAAATCTTTTTGAGAAAGTCTCTGGCCTGATGTTTACCGACAGGGAAAAAGCCAAGGCGCTTCTGCTTTTTGATTTCAAGAAACCGCACATGGCGAAGATACATTCATTTTTTGTCTTTTTCAAATTCATTGCTGCATGGGCCGACGATAAAAACGAGATCATGGAAATAAAAATTGTCCGACCTTGGAGTCCTCTTGTCCTTCCGGAGAAACCTTTCTCAAAGCTCATTGAGATACCTCTTAATAAAAGATACATGAAAATTTCGGAAATTCTCGTCGGTAAGAGAAAGATTTAAATAGAAGAATACTCTTTTTTTATCAGCCCAAACAAAAAGGAGGTGAAAAATGGGAACTGTAATTGTGAAAAATGTTGTTAAAAGAAAACCTGGATATCTATATTATGTAGATGGAAAGGGAAATGTCTGCGAAGCCAGAATGTCGCGTGGGGGAAAGAAGAAAAAGGCTTCAAAGAAAAAGAAGAGATAAGCCTCATTAAATATTCTTTTGGTGGGGTAATTTATTTTTTATTTTATTTTTGTATATTTTTTCCTGATTTTAAATCAATTAAAAGAGGAATCTTGTTCCTGAATCAAGGCTGAAACTTGTTGGACTTGCTCTTGCACCGGCATATACGACAATTGTTCGCGAGGGATCTTTTCCGAATGCTATCCCCACTTCTCCTGCTCCTGATGACTGATTGGGTAAATGAAGAGGAGATTCCGCAGAAATTGCGAAGTATGGGGAAACTTCATTTCCTAATTTTCCCACAAAGAAAAGTCTTGAAGCAGGTTCCCCTGCATTTGAATAAAGATTGTAAACCTCCGCGCCGAATGTCACAGCTTGTTTCACGTTTAGCGCGTCTATGGCAAGTTCCAAACCCCCTGAAAATCCATAACGGTTCTGTTTGGGGTTCAGCATTTCAACTATTTGCTCGGGCGTTTGCTTTGCTAGCTCCTGGAGAGTCACTGTTCTGTTTTGATCATAGCCTATAAAAATAAGAAAATGATAGTTCCTGTCATTTGCAGCAACATCCAGATAAGGAGAATTTACCATTGCTCTTGCTCTTAAGCTGTACTCAATACCCGCATCCTGAGGAAAGGTGAGCTGGCCTGCCGTCAGGAAGTATACTGAGAGAATTTCTTTAGGTCCATACAATGTTTCTTTTTCTCCGAGATTTATGGAGAAAGGATAAACTGTCTTTGCAATGGAAATATTCGGAAGAATATTCTCCACAGGGGTCCTGAGAATTCTTTTTTCAAGGCCCTGCGGAATTTCTATTCCTGTGGTCATGCTGTCAGGCACCATTACTTCAGAAACAGGAGGTTCTGGCAGAAGTTCTATGAACGATTTTGAAAAAGATTTCTGGGCTCCGAACAAGGACAGAGCTGCTCCGAACATAAGGGAGGGGATTGCATATTTCAGCTTCATGAAATAGTGCCCTTTGTAAATTTTATAAAGATATCTTTTCTGTGGAACATATGGTAGTTATTCTCGGAATAGAGTCAACGGCGCATACTTTTGGGGTTGGAATTGTGCAAGACGGAAAAGTGGTTGCAAATGTCAAGGATACATATACCACGGAAAGCGGCGGAATAATTCCTGTGGATGCCGCAAAGCACCATCGTGAAAAAGGAAAAGAGATCTATGAAAAGGCTCTTTCTGATTCAGGGATTGATGAAACAGAAATTGACGCGATTGCTTTTTCACAAGGGCCCGGGTTGCCTCCATGTTTGAGAGAAGGGTTAAAATTTGCCAAGGAACTCGCTTCAAAATTGAAAAAACCGCTTGTTCCTGTGAATCACTGCATCGCCCATCTTGAAATCGGGAGAATTACCGGTTCTAATGATCCGGTCATGCTTTACACTTCAGGTGCAAACACGCAGGTAATAGCTTACTCATCGGGGAAGTATAGGGTCTTCGGAGAAACGCTGGACCTGGGGGTTGGGAATTTTATTGATACTTTTGCAAGATATCTTGGTTTGGGATTTCCGGGAGGACCGAAGATACAAAAGCTCGCGGAACAAAGCAAAAATTATGTTGAACTTCCTTACACTGTCAAGGGAATGGACATTGCACTTTCAGGAATTCTTACAAATCTGAAACAAAAAATTGAATCAAGAAAGTATTCTGCAGAAGAACTTTCATATTCAGTGCAGGAAACTGTTTTTTCAATGCTTGTTGAAGTTGCAGAGAGAGCGCTGGCTTACACTGACAAAAAAGAGATTCTTCTTGCAGGGGGCGTCGCATGCAACCCCCGATTGAAAGAGATGTGCAAAAAAATGTGCGATGAGAGACTGAAAAAAACAGAAATGTTTGTCCCTGATAACTCCCTGCTTGTTGACAATGGCGCGATGATTGCTTATGCAGGGGAGATTTTGTTTGGAGCGGGAATAAAAACACCGTACAATAAAATTGAAGACCTGGACATAAAACCCCGTCAAAGAACTGACGATGTTGAAGTGAACTGGAAATAAAATCCCTCATAACAATTATATAATCCTCTTTTACCTTTTGTTTATGAATAAATCAATTTTAATCGCCTCTTTTGTCATTTCAATAATTTTGTTTGTATCCGTATCTTCTTTATCCATCTATCAAATTATTACAACTTATGAAGCTCATGCTGCCCTTGAGGGATACTGCCATTGGCGAGGGTTACAGGTTGTTAACCAATCTGAAACTTTTGGTTATTGCAAAGATTCTTCAGGCGAGACCTATAAAATTGTCCTTTTCGACGGACGCTGGTATCTGAACGGGGATCTGCCGGGTAGCGGGCTGCTCTGAATTTTATAAAAAAATTTATAAAGACTTTGTAATTCTATTAATCATGAAAAAGGGCGTGAGAAAAAGTAATTCTAAAGGAATTCATATTCATCTGACAAACCGCTGGCTTTACACTTTGATTGCAATCGGGATTTTGGCGATTGTCGGCGTTGTTATCTATGCAGATGCGCCTTCCTCAACTATTCCAAACCCAGGCCATCCTATTTCAGATTTGCAAACTTGTAATACTGCGGGAGATGTCTTGCAGATAAATTCGACCGGACAGTGGAGTTGCGTTCCTGCAAGCTCATTAAGTAGTTCCTCGCCATGGATCGCTACTTCTGGTAGCACAATAACCTATGGTTTTGTTTCCTTGACTAATAATACTCCTTCATCCAGCAATCCTGCTTTAACAGTAAATGGATATACAGTGGTCAATGGGGATTTGCATATTACCGGTCAAATATCAGCAAGCAATTTCCACCCTGGGGGAAATTTGGTTTGTACTTCTGGAGGTACTTTAGTTCCATGTGGTCCTAGCTGTTCAAACACCCCCCTCTACTTGGATTGTTCTGGTTCATGTAGCTCAACGACCCCCATTTCAACATGTAGCCCCACAATAACGAGTCAAAGCAGTTGTGGCTACAAAGGAAATAATATATTATATTATTATACTTGCCCCGGAAGTTCTACTGTTTATACTTCATGTGGAAGTTATCCTAGCTGTCCTAATCCCACTTCTATTTGTGGTTATACCGGTGCATACACTTGCCAGTGCAGCAGTGGTCAATGTCCTCTTTATGGAAATTTATTAGGTTCGTAGTATTTTATCATTCCTCTTTTCTTTAACCTTAGATTACATGCTTACAAAATATTTATAAACCAATTTTCATGAGATTATTCATCCAATGACTAGCGAGGATGATTTCTTGTTAGTTATTGATAACTTAAAATGGACGCGTATGAAATTATTGAAAAGATAAGGAAGGAAGGGAAGATAGAGAAAGGCACGAATGAAGTCACAAAAGCCATAGAAAGAGGAACGGCAAAAGTTGTTGTTTATGCTTCTGACATTGAGCCAAAGGAGATTGTTCAGCACATTCCTGTTTTATGCAAGGAGAAAGGGATTCCATGCAAAGAGGTTGACAGCAAGAAAAAATTAGGAATTGCGGCAGGTTTGCCTGTGGCAACATCATCCATTGCTGTGATTGACACCGGTAAAGTTGATGTTTCTCAATTAAAATAATTATATTCATAAAGATGAGCCAAGAAAAAGAAGAAGCAGAACTCTCATTTGAAATAGCTGGATTTTACAGAATCCCGAGGAAAACAAGAGCAGATAGCGTAATTGCAAGATGGGAACCAAGGTCTTATACTGCATCAGATACTCAACAAGCATTAAATCTGGCCTCAGCCGACGGATTGCGCTACCAAAATAAACCGGATGTTCAGGGATTTGTTGAAATTCCAGACGTCTCTTTGAGATTATACCTATAAAATGGCAAAAAATCAGCAAAAAAAACCACAGCAACAGGAGAAACAGAGCGGGACAAAAGGCAGCGAGAAGCTTATCTCCGGAGAAGCTGTGCCTGCGGTTGTTGAAGAAATTGTGGGAAGGACAGGTTTCAGGGGCGAAATAACGCAGGTGAGATGCAAGGTTGAAAAGGGAAGAGATGAAGGCAGAGTCATAAGAAGAAACGTCAAAGGGCCTGTAAGGCCGGGAGATTTGCTTATGCTTAGAGAAACAGAAATTGAAGCACGCAGAATCAGGTCAAAAGTCACAAAGGGGGTTTACTCATAATTATGGAGTACTTCCCTGCGATGATTTTTAACAAAATACCTCGGAAGGGGGTTTACAGTTAATGGCAACCTATAATCCGAGGAATATTCAACTCTTAAGTGAATCTGAACTTGCTTCCTGTGCAGAACAATTGGTGATTAGCGGCATGAAAGACCCATCAATCTGTGCAGGTACTGAAGAGGATGCTCTTTATTATGGAATGTGCCTTGAGAAGATGGGTTTCTTTGTGGATATCGATGTTTTGCCTCCGGACCATCCTCTCTCTGCTAAATCAGGGCTTCATTATAAAGTCGGTTTTGGTAAGGATATTTCCGGGAGCACGAGAAATGCCTAAGTGTTCGTATTGCGGGAAAGAGTATGAATTCCCCCGAGGGCTGACATTAGTGAAAACTGACGGAAATGTCAAATATCTTTGCTCCTCAAAATGCAGAAAAAACATGCTGATGCAGAGAAGAAAGGTGCGGTGGATTTCCAAATCCGGCGATAAAAAGAAATCCAAATAAGTTCTCATTTACCGACGACAAATCACATTTTTTGTGCAGAAATCTTTATAAACTAAGTCTGTCTTTTTTAGCTGTAATATAACTAAATCTGGGCAGGATTCCTGCTCCATTTTGTCCATAATGGCAGACAAAAAAGACTACAGCAGTGAGAGCATAAAAGTGCTTGAAGGCCTTGAAGGAGTGAGAAAAAGGCCTGCGATGTACATAGGCGGAACCGGAAAGGACGGTTTGCACCATCTGGTTTATGAGATTGTTGACAACTCTGTTGACGAGGCTCTGGCCGGGTTTTGCAGAATTATCAATGTAATCATAAACAAGGACGGCTCTGTGACTGTCGATGATGACGGGAGGGGAATCCCTGTTGATATGCATCCTGTTTACAAGATGCCTGCATTACAGGTGGCTTTGACAAAATTGCATGCAGGAGGTAAGTTTGACAAAAAATCCTACCAAATTTCAGGAGGTTTGCATGGAGTCGGAGTCTCTGTTGTGAATGCTCTCTCAAAAAAACTGATAATTGATGTAAAAAGAGACGGAAAGATTCACAGGCAGGAATATTCGCGCGGAGATCCGCAAACAAAACTTGAAGTTGTGGGAAAATATGAAGGAGACAATACAGGAACAAAAATTACTTTTTGGCCCGACAACGAGATTTTCTCAACTCTTGATTTTGATTACAGGGTGCTTGAAACAAGATTCAGGGAAATCGCTTTCCTTAATCCCGGGCTGAAAATAATATTACATGATGAAAATCAGGGAAAGAAGGTTGAGTTTTATTATGAGGGGGGCCTGATAGAATTCATAAAGTGGATAAACAAATCAAAGGAAGTCTTGCATAAGCCCGTCTATTTCAAGAGAATATCCGACGGAATAACGGCAGAAGTCTGCATACAATACAATAACGGGTATCAGGAGAACATTTTCGGTTTTGTAAACACGATAAACACTGTTGAGGGCGGAACGCATGTTTCCGGTTTCAAGTCTGCATTGACAAAAGTTATCAATGATTATGCCAAGAAAAACAAAATGGTGAAGGATGAGAATGTTTCCGGCGAAGATGTTCGTGAAGGGCTTACTGCAATTATCAGCATAAAAATCCCAGAGCCGCAGTTTGAAGGCCAGACAAAAACGAAGCTTGGGAATTCCGATGTTAAGGGGCTTGTAGAATCCATCGTGAATGCTTCACTCTCGGAATTTTTTGAAGAAAATCCCGGGGTTGCGAAGAAGATCATCTCAAAAGCTGCTGATGCAGCGAAGGCAAGGATGGCTGCAAAGAAGGCGAGGGATTTGGTAAGGAGAAAGAACGCGCTGTCTATCGGTGGAGGTCTTCCGGGAAAATTAGCGGATTGCTCAAGCAAGAAAACAGAAAATACTGAAGTTTATATCGTTGAGGGTGAGAGCGCAGGCGGCAGTGCAAAGCAGGCCAGAGATAAAGAGTTCCAGGCTGTTCTTCCGCTGAGAGGAAAAATCCTCAATATTGAAAAGGCAAATCCGTCAAAGGCTCTTTCAAGTGAGGAAATAATGAATCTTATTACTGTCGTTGGCACAGGAAGCGGTGATCAATTTGACCAGGAAAATCTTAGATACAGCAAAATCATCATTATGACAGATGCGGATGTTGATGGAGAGCACATAAAAACTCTTTTACTGACGTTCTTCTTCAGATTCATGCCGCAGTTGATTGAGAACGGAAATATCTACGTTGCACTTCCCCCGCTTTTCAGGATAAGAAAGAAGAAGGATTATTATGTCTATACCGATGATGAATTGAAGAAACTTGCTAAGGAGCTTGGAGCAAGCAATGTCACAAGATTCAAGGGCCTCGGAGAGATGAATCCCACCCAGCTCTGGGACACGACGATGAACCCGAAGACACGAAGGCTGAAAAAAATCTTTATTGAAGATGCTGTTGAAGCTGATCATGTTTTTACCATGCTTATGGGAAGCGATGTCCAGGAAAGGAAACAATTCATTTCAAGGAATGC
>JAGWGZ010000025.1 GCA_028867075.1 Nanobdellota archaeon
ATTTTGTCCTTTATGTGGAAGAAAACTGATTGAAGATAAAACCCCCGAAAAGGAGAAAAAGCATGAGCAAAAAAATTAAAACAAACGGAGGTAAAATGGAAAAAGAAAAAGACCTGAACAAGCTGAGCTTCGCAGAGTTTCAAACCGCTGTCGAGGAAATGGCAAAGAAGAAAGAAAGCACTGGAAAAGTTGCGGTCAAGGATTCGCCTTTTGTTATTGGCGAGAATTACCTGATTAGAACCGTAACCATGATATATACCGGCAGACTGACAAAGGTTTTCGAGAAAGAACTCGTGATTGCCGATGCCGCATGGATTCCTGAGACCGAAAGATGGGCTGATAGCGTGGCAAAAGGAACTTTTAAGGAAGTTGAGCCATATCCAGATGGAGAGGAAGTTATCCTGAATAGGGAAGCTGTTTTGGACACAACCAAGGTTCGTTGGAAACTGCCGAGGAGCCAAAAATGACTAACGCCGCAATTTTAAGAGAACTCTGGTCAGGGTCATGGTCACGGTCATGGTCATGGTCAGGGTCAGGGTCAGGGTCATGGTCACGGTCATGGTCAGGGTCATGGTCATGGTCAAATTAATTTTTTATTTGCCCGAATGTTTGTCGGGTTCATATTCAAACAATCAAGGAGAAAAAGCAAAATGACAGAAAATAAAGAAGAGCTGAAGTGCAGGAATTGCGGGCATCATAAAAATAAGCATAGTGAAGGAAAAGATTTTTGTCTTGGGAAAATGGTTTATGGCAAATGGAATAAAGAAAAATTTTGTACTTGTAAAAAGTTTGAGCCAGAGGAGGACTTGGAAAAATGAACCCCGAAGAAGTAATATGTAAAGTCTGTAGAACGAGATTCATACCATCCAGACATGCACGTAATCCAATGTATTGTTCAGATGAATGTAAGTTAATCGCAAAAAAAGAAAGGGATAGACAAAGATGGGCTTTGAAAGGATTAAGGTCTAAAGATTTCTTTAATCAAAAGACAAGAGGTTATAAAGACAAATTTCCTGAGAAGTCAAGTTCACAACATTATGCTAAAAATCATAATATGAGAGATACTGAATGTTTATTCTGTCATAATAAAGACAATTTAGAAATACATCACTTAATATATAGAACTCCAGTAATGCCTGAGGATGTAATAACTGTGTGTAAGAAGTGTCATGGAAAGATGGATATTATCACAAAAAAGATTTTCTCCCTCGCCCAAGAAGAAGCTAAGAAAGAAAAA
>JAGWGZ010000026.1 GCA_028867075.1 Nanobdellota archaeon
TTTACTAATGATGTTGCTAAAGATAAGGCAAAGAAAGCTTTTTACAAAGTTGAATCCCTCCAAAATATTTTCAATTCACAGTCGCAGACAAAAACCTTGAGCAACGCAAATCTTCCAGCTGGAGATTTGATAGCAAAAATGGAAGGAGAAGATAAATCACACCCCATTGAACATTATGCAAGGGATAACTCTGCGAACATCGGGGATTCTCCTAAGATACCGGATGATGGAGACACCATTTCAAAAACAGCACTTGGGGAATCTCCTGATGCTCAAGAGGGGGAAAAATGAAGATTCCTAAGGAAATCATTTTAATAGGACTTTTCATCATCTTTGCCGGAGTTGCGCTCCTTGTATATTCCCGCATAGCTGCGAGCCCCGCGTTCTCCATAACCAAGGACAGCCAGCCGGTAAATTCTTTCCAGCTCTGCAGATACGGCACTCTCCCGGTGGACTGCTCTTCCTTCTCTCCATCTCCCGAGAGCGGAAAATACAACGTTACAATAAAAGGCTTCAGCGGATTCAATAAGACAGACTCGATAAAGATGCTTGATTTATACTGCAAGGAAATAAACTCGACATACTGGAACTGCAGCGACTACATAGTGGGAGAGAAATGAATCCAAAAAATGTCGAGGCTTTGCACAAGTAAACAAAGCTGCACAAGATTGAAAGGTTCTTGCACTTGTGCAAGAACCTTTCAAAAGAGATTATCCTTGATTTTCGACCAAAACTCGACTTAGTAACAGATTCAACGATTCTTGCTCTTTTATTTTACTTAATTTTTCAAAGGAAATCATCTTACCAGTTTCAATCAAACGAGCAGTAAAACCCAACGATTTTAACAAAGTAAGAATCTCTAAGGGATTATCACCTACTTTTTTTATTCCTATTGGACAGAATTCCATCATAATATTAAGATTTGGATTTTGTTTTATAAGCCTAATTGCCCCTTTTATAACCCTAAGTTCAGCTCCTTGCGTGTCTATCTTAATCAAATCTACCCTTTTTCCTAAAAGGACTTCATCAAGAAGAACAGGAATTATTTTCTTTTCTTCGCCC
>JAGWGZ010000009.1 GCA_028867075.1 Nanobdellota archaeon
TGGATGACTCTGATTCAGACAGGGCAAAGTCCATCGCAGAAGTTCTTGGAAGCAAGACATGCAGGAAAATAATAAATTATCTCGCGGAAAACAAGGCGGCGAGTGAAAAAGATTTGTCAGATAAATTAAAATCGCCTATCAACACGATTGAATACAACCTGAAAAAGCTTCTCTCATCCGGTTTTGTCCAAAAAAAGAAAAGCTTCTTCTGGAGTGCGAAAGGAAAAAAGATCCCCCTGTATGAGCTCTCCAACAAATCAATTATCATCTCCCATAAAAAATCATCTTCAACAGGAGAAAAAATAAAATCAATAACTCCCGCAGTCATTCTTGTTGCAGCGGGAACATTCGCAGTCTGGGCTTATGAAGGGGTTTCTTTATCGTTAAATTCAGCAAATCCTGAACGATTAATGTATGGGACGAACCCAGCCACCCCGGTTTCATCAGGCGCAGCGCAGGCATCTTCAGCAATCTCAAATTTCATAAATCAATATCCCGCATGGGAATGGTTTTTGCTCGGCGGATTGATTGCGATATTCATTTTCGCTGTTATAAACTGGAGAAAGTTATAGTTGAAAGGAGGTAAAGAACAATGAAAAAGGAAAACACAGCAATCATAATAACTTCAATTGTCGCAGGAGCAGTTATACTGATAGCTTTGCTTGCAATGTTTGTATTCGTACCGATGTCCTCATCAACGAGCAATACAGTGACGGTTCAGGGAACTTCAACAATCCACGTTCTTCCTGATCGGGTTGCAGTTTATTTCGACATTCAGACAAATGGAACAACATCTGCAGAAGCAAATGACGCGAACACTGTGGTGTACAATCAATTGAAGGCTTCTCTTATTGCGCTGGGATTCAATGAAAGCCAGATAGGGACGCAGAGCTACAGCATTTACCCGAACACGATATACAGCAATGGAAGAACCTCAACTGACGGCTATATTGCAAGCCACAGCATAAAGCTTGAATTTTCCGCAAACGACACTTCAAAGTTAAGCTCAGTGATTGATGCGGGCGCAAATGCGGGTGCAGGAATTTCAACAATAGACTTCGAGCTTTCAACAGCATCGCAGAACTACTACAAAGCCCAGGCGCTTGAACTTGCATCCCAGGATGCAAAGACAAAAGCAGATGCTGTCGCAGCAGGATTCGGCAAATCAGCTGGAAATCTTGTCTCAGTTTCAGTGAATGACTTCAATTATTACCCGTGGCCTGTTTATTCTGCATCAGCATCGGGAAGCTCGGGAACAGCAAACGAGGCAAAAGCAGCTGTTATGAACCTCGCACCGACAACGCAGGATGTTTCAGCTTCAGTCAGTGCAATTTACAAATTAATTTAATGGGAGATTAAATTTTTAATCTCCTTTTTTCTTTCTTTTTTATGCTCTTAATCATAAACATCTGCAAAGAAAGACTGCATTATCATGAATTCGTAAGGCCTATTGAAGACATCCTGAGAAATAAAGGAATAAAGTTCCTCACTAAAAATTACCTCGAGCTGAAGAATTCCGATATTGGGAAAGCAGACAAGATAATAATAACAGGAACATCACTTAAAGATAATGATTTCATGATGCATCTTGATAAATTCTCCTGGCTGAAAGATTTTAAGAAACCCATTTTGGGAATTTGCGGCGGCTCTCATATAATCGGCGTTGCACTTGGATACAGATTAAAGAAGAAAAAAGAGATCGGATTCAGGGGAATAAATCTGAAAAAAGAATTCCTAGGGGTCAGTGGAAAGTTAGAAGTTTATCACCTGCATCAATTTTACGCGCTTCCCGGAGTATTTCACAAAGATAATTTCTATGCAACTTTATTTCATCCGGAAGTGAGAAACAAAGAGATTATTGAGAATTTTGCTAAAGTATAATCCCTGCAAGGATTAATCCGAGAATTCCAAGAGCGAGAGAATAGATTATCGCGACTATAATCGTCTTCCTTATCACCTTTCCCTCTGAATCTTTCAAGCCCACCACTGAATTTGCAGCAATGACGTTGTGGATTGCAATCATGTTCCCCACAGCCCCTCCTGCAACCTGCAGCGAGATTATCAGAATGGCTGAAAGTCCGAGAGCCTTGGCTGTTGTTGATTGCAGCAATCCAAACAGTAAATTTGAGACGGTGTTGCTTCCTGCTATGAATGCACCGAAGGCGCCAATGAAGGGCGAAATCAGAATATAGGCACCCTTCGATACTAAAGAAATTGACTCTGCAAGCAAGGCTGGAATCCCCTCAATTCCAGAAGCATTATTTGAAGAAGATATAAGCAGTTGGACAAAGGCAATAGTAAAAAGAAGTGCAATAAATGGAATTTTTATCCTGCTGAAAGCGCCCTTTATGGAGATTGAGATATCCTTGCCTGTGGCTTTGTAAATGAAAAAACAGATTATTACAGAGAGTATGAAATAAAATGAGGGCGTGTAAAATGGAAGGAAAGAATATGAAACTCCTGTATTGAAAATATTGTTCCATGAAAGATTTATTGATGACAGGCTTGTTTTTATCAGGGGAATAATTCTTGTAAGCGCAAGAAAAGCAATTATCAGGAGATAAGGAAGAATTGACTTCATCACTTTCCAAAATTCAGGGGTCTTTTGGGAGACTCTTTTGAATACTATTGCCCTCTTTGGAGTTAATATCCTATAATGCGCGGCAAGAGAAATGATCACAAGTCCGAATAGCCCGGTTATAATTGAAGGAAGTTCCGGCCCTACGAAGTGCGCAACCAAGTAATAAGGGACAATGAAAACAATCCAGGAGAAGAGTATGAACGGAATTGTTTTAACGAATCCTGAGAATCTTTTCTTTTCGCGCGAATTTGCTATGACAAGGCAAACAAGCGCAATTGGTATGACCAATCCTGCTATTGAATTAAAGACTGCAGTTAGGTTTGTTATCTGCCCTATTTCCGTACCCGAGAGATTTAAAGGAGCAAGCCCTATTAGGATCGGGGTACCTGCTGCACCAAAACTGACTGGGATTGAATTTGATATGAGCGCAGTAGTCACAGCAAGCAGCGGAGAAAATCCAATAGAAACGAGAAGCGGCGCTGCAAGTGCAGCGGGCGTTCCGAAACCGGCAATTCCCTCTATTAGCGCTCCGAAAAACCATGCTATTATGATTGCCTGAATTCTCGCGTCAGGTGAAATGGAGGACATTAGCTTTTGTATTACCTCAACCTGCCTTTTTTGTTTCAGAACCTCAATCAAGAGCACAGCTCCGAAAATTATCAGCATTATTTCCGTCGTCATGAAAAATGCTTTGAGGAATGAAGCCGCAAAATTCTCAACAGAAATTTTCCAGAGTGCAAGAGTTATAGCAACTGTTAGAAGCCAGATTAAGGGCATTGATTTCAAAGCAGGAACTTTCCGGATAACAATCAGAAAAAATAAGAGGACAAATGGAATAAGAGCTACAAGAGTAAGTATAAGATTCATATTCACCTCTTAAATAAACGTCCCGGTTGTTTATAAATTTTCAGAGATAATGTATTTGGCCTTTGTGTTTTACGGAAAGTATATTATCAAAATTTCAGCGCGCTTTCCTTTCCACTGCGCATGTCCTTGACTTTGAATTTTCCGCTCCGGACTTCTTTCTCGCCGACAAAGATAACATTGTTTATCCTGTAAGAGTTTGCATATTCAAGTGCCTTTGTTGGCTTGCCATAGAAAATTGAGACTTCTTTCCCGCCATATCTTAATCTCTGAACAATTTTTATCGCATCTTTATCCTGTCCGAGAGAAACGACAAGATATTTTTCCTTTTGCAGTTTAAGTTTTGCAACAGCCATGAGCCTCTCAACACCGAAAGAGATTCCCGTGCACCGCATGCCGTTGAAGTTGTAGCTTCCGCCCCCGACAATTGTCTCTTTTATCCCTTCTGCCTTTATTTCAAATACAGCCCCATTATAATAACTCAGTCCTCTTACTATTGTTGGGGAGAACCTAACATTAATTCCGTAAATTCTGCAATAATCCATCAGGCTTATAATCTCCTTATAACTCTCAAATTTGTTGAAATAATCCTCGCCCTGTTTTAATGCTTCCATAACTTTCTCAGCTTTCAGCTTTCCAAGATTTGCTCTTAATTCTTTTTCCGAAACTTTGTCAGATTTATCAATTTCCCTTAAGATTTGTTCTTTATTCTTTTTGATCTTTAAATCGTCAAAAATCTCATTCAGCAATTTTCTGTTATTGATTAAGATGATTGGCTTTATTCCGAGTTCCCTCAAAATGCCCTCTGTAAGCGAGAGTATCTCAGCCTCGTCTCTTGAAGGGATTTCTGAAACCCCGACAATGTCAGCATCGCACTGTGTGAACTGCCTTAGTCTGTTGGAAGAAACAGGCTCATCGCGGAAAACATTTCCAATTTCATATCTTTTGTAGGGCATCTTCTTTCCGCTCATCAGCCTCTTAAGTTGAAAGGTAAATTCATATCGCAAAGCCAGGTTTCTTTTTCCCTTGTCTTTCAGCTTGAAAATATCAGAGATGACCTCATCCTTGTTTTCATTTTTGTCTCCGCCTTTCACAAAGTCTTCCTGCTCAATCACAGGTGTTTCAGCGGGCTGGAATCCATATCTTTCAAAATTACTGACAATTATCTTTTTTATCTCTGAAAACATTTCAGCTTCTTCACCTGTAAAATCCCTGAATCCTTTAACTGCGCTATCTGAAGCGCGGTTAGTCAAAGACTTTGTCTTTTGTCTAATTGGTTCCATCTCTTTTATAGAATATACTTTCTCAGCTTTTATACTTTTTTAATATGCTTGATTTTCCCCCAATCAGATGAGAACAATCCCGCTCTTATCTTTTTTCAAGTCAGTCATGAAATAATCTTCTGAAGATAATAGGTGGCCTATCCAGGATTTTAAGGGTTCAAGCTCTACGAGCAGGAATTTTCTGAGTGAAGATTCTTCCAATTCAAATCTTCCTCTTCTATTTCTCTCATTCAAACTACTTTGTCTGTAATCCACCCCCGTAACTCTTTGATATTCAAATTCAATGTAAGGCACTATCTTGTTTCTTAGGACACTTCTTGAGCTCATGGCAAGCGCGGTCTCATTCCTCTCATAAAACCAGTCAAAAATTCCAAGAATTTCCCCGCCTTTCCCGATTATAGAATCCTCTGCGTAATTCTTCATAACCGGATAAACCCCGATAACTCCATGATTGGCAAAGTTTTCTCTAAAAAAGTCTGAGACAATTCTCTCAATATTGTCGAGGTTAGTGGAATTCGGAGACATTATGATGACTCTCTTTATTGCGTCTGCCATAGGTTTTTAGAATTTTTGCATAGCTTAAATATTTTGCGATATAACGGATATGCCCAAAAGGGTGGAAGGGGGGAATCGAACCCTCGCTACACGAGCCACAGTCGTGTGTTCTGCCACTAAACTACAACCACCATGGGAGTTTAATTGCGGATTGCTTTATGAAGTTTTCTTTTTTAAGATTTTTAGCTAAACAAATTCAGAAATAAGAATTAAGGCGTGAGCTGGACTGATGTGAAAGGGGTATAGCCCTGGCAAACCTGCTTATTGCCCGAAGCATCCTTAAAGTAAATTGCAGCGTCAACCTCTGTTACATTTGTGACTGAGACTGTGTTGAAGCCCGGAGCAGGTATGGATACTGAAGCCAATGTGTTGATATTCCCGTCTATGTATGTAAGATTGCTGTTTCCTCCTGCATTCTTAAACACGACAGCAACTCCACCGAGCACATCTGTTCCTGTTGTCCTCTGGACAGTGGCATTGCAGCTCGTTCCAGCATAATTACATGCGGCATATGTGACCTCAACCCCTGAATTGAAGCATTGTGCTCCGGAAGAAGCCTGTTTTGTTGAATTGCTTACTATTCCGTTGACAACAACCCAAACGACCCCTATAAGAACGACTGTCAGAAGAACCAATATCAAAGTCGCAATAATTGAAGATATTCCCCTCCTATTCTTTTTCATCATCTCTTTTACCTTTTCTCGTATTCTAAAATACATCCTGTTTAAAAATATTTCTATTGTTGGCTTTTATTGAACTGGTCAATTATTCTGAAAAATTCCCTGCTGTCAATTACCTTGTCAACTTCTGTCAGGCCGCGCTGTTCAATAAATCTTGCAAATGCTTCAGGCCGGTATCCTCTCTTTCTCAGCGACGCAATAGTCGGGAGCTTTTCATCTTCCCACCCGCTGAACTCCCCGCTCTCAATTGCCGCGCTTATCTTTCTTTTTGAGAGAATCAGGTCTGTGAACTTTATCCTTCCGATGAAAAATGTCCAGGGATATTTCTTTTTGAAAACTTTGAAAATCATCTTCTGTCTCTCTGCATTATCCCTATGATCCTTTCCCCTGATTACATGCGTCATCTTTAATTCCATGTCATCAACAGCGACGGCAAGATTCATAAGTGGCCAAACTCTGTATTTGTTCCCCTGAAGGGGGTGCTTTTTCTCATTTATTCTGGCGAGGGGGAAATCGCGCATTGCCGGATTTTTGTGTTTCATGCTGGATTTGAATCTCAGGACAGCTTTGCCTTCCCCAAATCCTTTCCTGCCCATCATTTCTCTCCACCTTCCAAGATTTTTTTCAGCGCTTAAATTTCTGCACGGGCAATTTTTCTTTTCTGTTACAAATTTCCTGAAAGTTTCCGGCTCGCAGGTACAAATATAAGCAGCATCTTTTTTTATTAAAGATTCAGCGTATTTGTAATATAATTCCAATCTGTCAGACGCATTCAGATATCTGTAAACATTTCCAAAGACCCAATCGCAGTCCTTCTTTATGTTTTCATAAGCTTCTTTTATTGCTGTGCCGGGATCGGTGTCATCTATTATGACATAAAACTTTCCGCCGTATTTTTTTACATACATTGAGGATGCGAGATTTGATATTATATGCCCCACATGCATAGGTCCGGAGGGTGCCGGGCGGAATCTCATTATGACTTTTCCCTCTTTTGCCCCGGGCAGCTCAGGCAATCCTTCTCTTGATTCCCTTTCGCTTGTCAGTTCATGAATATTTTCAAACTCTTTTTTCTGTTCTTCATAAGGCATTGAATTTATCTGCGAAACAATTTCGGAAATTTCTTTTGCGTATTTCTTTACCTCTTCCCTTTTCAACCCTTCATGGAACAGCGAAGAAATCACGGCTCCAACCTGCGCCTTTCCTTCATGCATCATCGCATTTTTCAGCGCATAGGCCTTTGCAAGTTCAGAAAAGTTTTTCATTATATAAAGTGTAACTGAAAGGAATTAATAAATTTATTGAACGGCAGTCAGTCTATCCCGCTCTGCAAGGAATAGAGTCGGTGATAAATTCCTTTTCTGGCCATAAGCTCTTTATGTGTGCCACTCTCTGCAATCCTGCCTTCTGAAAGCACAATTATCCTGTCAGCCTTTTTTACAGTTGAGAATCTGTGAGCGATTATTATTGTAGTTCTTCCTTTAATCAGTTCATTTATCCCCTTCTGAACTTTTTCTTCTGATTCCGCATCAAGCGCTGAAGTGGGTTCATCCAATATCAGAATTTTTGGATTCTTCAAAAAAGCCATTGCAATTGCGATTCTCTGCCTTTGTCCCATTGAAAGTTTCAATCCCCTGTTTCCTATGACTGACTTGTACCCCTTTGGAAATTTTGTTATAAATTCGTGCGCAGATGCGGCCCTGCAGGCCCCAATTACCTCATTCATTGTCGCATTCGGCTTTGCATATTTCAGGTTGTTTAACAGATTATCATTAAACATCTCCAAATCCTGTGGTACTATTGCAATCTGGTCTCTTAACCAGCCCAATTTTAATCTGGAGATGTCAATCCCGTCGAGCATTATTCTTCCTTCCTTGGGTTTGTAATACCCCATTATCAGTTCAGAAAGAGTTGTCTTTCCGACCCCGCTTTCCCCCACAAGTGCAACAGTCTCACCCGGCTTTATTTTCAGATTTATCTTTTTCAGAATCTCTTTTTCACTCGTATACTCAAAGGTTACATTCTGAAAATTAATTTCTCCCTGAACATGCTCTATCACCTTGTCTCCATGTTTCATTTCTTCAGGGATAATGCTCTTTAATTTTACCAACCTCTTGACCGCTGCGGAAGATCTTTTCAGATTTCTGTATATGCTCGCTATGTATGTGAATGGCGAAAATGCAAGGTTTGTGTATCCGAAGAACATTATGAACTCACTGCCCGAAATCAAATTATGCTGCAAAAAGAAAATGGCAGTGCCCAAAACGACTACAAAACTTATACTGTAAATAAATCCCTGAATTGTGCTCAATTTTGTGTCCCTCCTGCTTGTACTTTCGGATACCGGAACAAGTTTTTCAACTAAGGCTTTTGTAAATCTCTCCCGTTCTGATTTCTCCATTGCAAAATTTTTGACAAGGAAAATATTGTAAAGTTTGTCATAGACGTTTCCGTACTGTTTTTCGTAAGCCTTGTTTTCCCTCTCCTGGCTTTTCAGTAGCTTCTTTGTCATTGCAATTGTCACGATAGAATAAACTAAAAATGAAAACAGAATAATCAGTGCCAGCTGCCATTTTATAAGAAACATGACGACAACAGAGAATAGGAGTACCAAAAATTGCGGCAGCGCGCCTGAAAAAACTTCAATTGTATGCTGGATATTCCAAGAACCTCTTGAAATCTTGCTTAATATTTGACCTTTCCTTTCTTTTTTATGAAAAGGAACCGGCAAGGTCAGGAAATGCGCATATGCATCAGCCTCGGCTGCAAGCGAGATCTTAACTCCAAGGACTCCGCCCCTGAATCCTGCTCTATTCTGTATAAAATTTGAAATTACACTTAATGAAAGCCAGAGTGCAATCAGGGTTAATAAAAGATTAACAGGCGTGCTGGGCACTGTTGCAAGTCCGAAAAGGCGCCCATATAAATAAGGGGTAGCAGTCACCATCACAGAACCAATTACAGAGATCGCAGTTATGAAGATTATTTCTTTTCTATTAGCCTTAAAGATATCGAATACAAATTTGGTCGTCGGCTTCATTTAGAGTAAACAAAAAATTGATTAATAAATTTATTCAAAACCGGAACTTCCGGTTTTCCTCTCGAGAAGCTCCACTCTTTGCTGAAGATGATAAATCTGCGTGGAGAGGTCTTCAAGTCTTTCTGTCAGATCTACAAGCCTCTTTGCAAGTTTTCTTTTCTTTTCATCGCCGTCATCTTCCGCATCTGAGTATGAATTTTGCGCTGCCGATGATGCCATGCTGCTCAGGAAACCAAAGCTATTCTGTGTCTTGGCAGGAATTGCCGGGCTACTCTGGGTTTGCAACTGCTGCATTGAATTTCTTGTTTTGCCCTCTGCATCGTTAACAAGACCCCGGATGTTCTCCATTCTCTCTTTTTGCCTGTCATATTGTCCTGTAAGGTCAACAGTTTTGTCTTTTTTACCGAATAAACTCATCATATTAGCATGATGTTGTTCTTTTTAAAATTATTCAGCTGAGAACATTTTTTAAATGCAGAAGTATTATTTTATGAATGGCTACAATTCACCAGATTATAGGGAAGGTGAATCCCGCGCTTTATGCAGAAAATAAGGAGGATTTGCTTGAAAAGTACAAGTCTCAGGATAAAATTCCCGCGAACGAGGTCAAGCCCAAGCCGCTTTTGCAGCACACTCTTGTTTATGATTCATCATCTGAAACCCTCGAGCCGGTTTATTTCTTCATACTCGACCTGATGAATGACATGCGCCTCTCTCCTGAGAAAATAGTAGACAATTTTTCTCCTTCTCCGGGCAGCGGGCATTTCTCAGAGCTCGGACAGCGGGCAACTATAATGCAGCAGCAGGCGACTAAGATATTGGGCGACATTAACAATGTCACGAGAAGCATTCTCAACCTGGTTTATGATCTGAAAGAGTTCAAGATAAGGCTGCAGAGTTATGAGGACATGAAATCGCAGAAGAAAGAAACGAAGGAAGCCGCGCTGCTTTCTTTGAAGCAAATCTGGATGGACAAGGTTGATATAAACAAGGGAAACTCAAGCATAAAAGCCCTCGCAGTTGCAGGCGGGGTTGGGTACCAGACACTCATTGACGCATTTCTTTTTGTGCAGGATGAGAAGCAGGCTGACAAAGTGGATTTGAATGACCGGGTCAAGAGAATTGTGAAGCAGAGGATACAGGAATTTAATCTCTGGCTCTCTGAATCAGAGAAAGAACTGAAGAAAAGATATGAAATTGAAAGAAAATATCTTAAGAGCCAGGTGAACAGCGTGAAGATTTATGCGCGCTGGGCAAAGCCTTATCTCCGTGCTGCGCAGCAGCTTGAAATATCTGACAGCTCCGGGAATCCCGCCCTCGTAAAGGCATTCAATACAATCCTTCTTGAGCTTACTCTGCTCGGGACATCAAAGGTGGACATCAAAGGTGCTGTCGGAGAAGAAAAACTTCCAAAGGATTTTCTGAGGCTCATGAAAAAAGGTGATTTGAAAAGAGACTATGTCAGTTGCGTTGTTGTTGATTTCAATTTTCGCGGAATTCCGCAGCGCGTTGCACAGCAGCCGCATTACACTTTCGGCGGAAGGGCTGAGATAAAATTCACTGCATATGCTCTGAACAGTGATGAGCTCAAAAAAGTGCATGAAGAACTTTCAAAATCAGATATTGCAGATGCATTCGGGTTAATAGAGGGTGCGACAAGCAATCTTGAGGAACTGCAGGATGATATAGACGCATTCCTGAAAGAGGAAGAGAAATCAGAAAAATCAGCTGAAAAAAAGCTGAAGGAAGATATGTCAAATCCATTTCTTGCTCTTCTTGGATTTTACAACAAGACAGAGGGATCTATTTTTCGGCCTAGGGTGGAACTAGACAAGTCTCTAAAGCCTGACAATTATGCCGAGAAAAATTACCTGAGAGTCCTCGCGACAGCTGGCGCAAAAGAAACCACTTTCAAGCTTTTCGAAGTTTACAAGAAAGCGCACGGAATGCCGACCTATCCCTAATATTGATATTACAAAGAGTTAGAGGTTCTCATGAAGAAAATAAAATCAGGAAAGCAGATAAAGAAAGTAAAAAAGAAATCTGTTGAACTACCAGAAAAAAGAGAAAAGAAATTTGAAATAATTGAAAAGGAGAAACCTTTGGCGAATTTAAATGAAGAAAGCCTTGAAGAGGAGCTTGACTTCAACGGTGCTGAATTCTCTCAGGATCTGCGGCGGGTGTTAAGCACTTCCGAATTTCAATCAATGAGTGTTGATAACAGCGAAATCCAGCCTCTGGAAAGGACAGCAATCTTCCTCCCGCGGCCGCGGTTTCAGGAGTCTGAAATGGAGATTGAAGATAGGAATTATGCAAGCGCAAATTATAATGAAAAATACGGGGAGAATAATTATGCAGCTAAAACGCCCGGCTACGTTGCAAAGAAATCCTCATCTGATTCAGGCAATGAAAAGTCTTCAGGAAAGGGGAATAAATAAATTAATAAATTCAGGTTTGCTAAAATAATAAAATGGGTGATTATAATATTGAAAATATTTATGGAGGAGGATACTCTTCTCTTGATTCCGAAAAAGCAGGCGGTTTTGTCGGCTATAGAATTCCTTCGGGGAAACTAGGGATTGCAACAGATCCAAGAACTGCAAATATCCTTGCTGATGTCTCACAAAAATTGCAGTCGGGAGCAAAGCAGATTGAAGTCTCTTCAATTCAGCCGGATGTTTTTGAATCAATCCCAAATCAGCAGATTAAAGAAGTTCAAAGGCTCAGCAAGCTTACCGGCGTTGATGTTTCTCTTCACGGAATTCTTGTGGACCCTTCCGGATTCACGCAGCAGGGCTACAACGAACTTGCA
The DNA here is from genome assembly GCA_028867075.1 of Nanobdellota archaeon. Taxonomy (GTDB): domain Archaea; phylum Nanobdellota; class Nanobdellia; order Pacearchaeales; family GW2011-AR1; genus JAKLIN01. The sequence continues at coordinate 11,816 of JAGWGZ010000009.1, forward strand.
CGCGAGGAATCTGAAAGGCAGATGCTTTCAAATGTAATTCGCGGCCATGAGTTGAATCCTGACGGAAATATCCCGGTAACATTTCACGCATCGCAGGGATGGGGCGGAATTGAATATAAAAGAACAAAAACCGGAGTTGAGGAAATGAGAATCCCTATTGTAAACCAGGAAACAGGCCAGGTTACGCTGGTTCAGACAGAAACAGAGCATCTTCCGGGAATGTCTGCTGCTGAATTAGAAAAAGGAACCTCTGTAAGCGCAAGAGAGCACGTCAAGGTAAGAAATGACACTGAGTGGAAAACCTCTATATCAAATTTGGTTGCGATAAAAGAAAGAGCTGATTCTATTATAAGAGAAACAGAGCCGATTGCAACTATTGCGATGGAAAAAATGCACGGCGGGGCGAATCTCACTCCTGTTGAAAGAGAAGCTTATATGAGGCATTATAATGCAGGGCTGGAACTTCACGAGATTCATAAGCACCTGAATGGACTCTTTGACAAAGCATACAAATATGGTGAAGGAGAAATTAGGACAGAAGGGGGAAACAGGAAATATCAGGATGTTCTTGTGCAGATTTCTGAAAATTTCGGAAAATCCCTTAAGGATGCGCGAAGTCTGTCTGACCAATCAGATGTAATGGGGCAGTTGATGCAGAATCTTGATGCCCTTCAATCTCCAGAGGTTCACAAGCCATTTGAAGATTTCGCGATAGACAAGTCAGCAACAACATTTGCAAACGTGGCCCTGGGCGCATACAAAAAATTCCACGACAAGGCCCCCATAATCAGCATAGAAAATCCGCCGGCAGGCGGCGGCATATCAACGGCAGAGGATTTGAAAAGACTTGTAGAAGCTTCAAGAAAAAAGTTTGTTGACATCGCAGTTGAAAAAGAGGGCATGTCTCGAGGAGCTGCTGAGGAACAGGCAAAAAAATTAATCGGAGTTACATGGGATGTCGGGCACATAAACATGCTCAGGAAGTACGGATACACCGAAGAAGACATAATAAAACAATCCGAAAAAATTGCGCCTCTTGTAAAGCACGTCCATCTTTCTGACAATTTCGGATTTGAGCATACAGAGCTGCCGATGGGAATGGGAAATGTTCCTATAAACAAGATAATGCAGAAGCTGGGAGAGAAAGGTTTTGAAGCACGAAAAGTCATAGAAGCGGGAAACTGGTGGCAGCATTTCAAGACATCTCCTCTTCCCGAATCTCTTGAAGCTTTCGGTTCTCCCGTTTATGGGATGAAGATGGCTCCTTACTGGAATCAATCAATTAGCACTCAGGGGTATTTCTCAGGATATGGGATGATGCTGCCCCAGGTGAATTATGAAACATTCGGCTCCGGATTTTCAATGCTTCCGCAGGAACTTGGCGGGCAGAGAAATAATAACGGACGAAGCAGAATGGGAGGAAATGCTTTGGAATAAATTTAAAAGTTCCAAAATATTGTAATATTAAATGCCAGTAAGAAAGAAACGTAAAACGGCCAAAAAGGTGAAGATTGTAAAAGGTGATGTAATCAATGCTGCAGCGCAGGCAGGAATCGGTGAAATCATAAGGCAGCATCCGCGCTTTCGCAAGTTTGGAAATTTTATGGCAGGGTATCTTGACAAGAATTATCTGAGCCATACTTTTGACCAGCTCTATGCAAATGCGCAGGCAAATCAAATGCCGCCTGAACAGATTGAATCTTATCTTACAAACCAAATTGCAAATCAAATTGCGAGCGGAGGTGCTTTTGACAGCCACGGGAAAGAAGTGATTCTAAGAAGAAGTCTATCTGCTAAAGCAACCGGCGGCAAATTTCTTGAGAGGGTTGTAGCGAGAAGGCAACTGGAAGGGGAAAAATATTTAGACAAGGCCCTTGGAGCATGGAACCAAATTTATACATTAGCAAAGGAAGGAGGGTATAATCTTCCTGCAGAAATTGAAGAACCTATGAAATACCTTAACACAATTGAATTTGCAACCCCTGCAGTAGACATTCTAAAAGAAGCAGATTTAATTGACAGCAGGCAATATTCAAGAATCAAGGAAAATATAAGAAGAGGTTTCAAGCAAAGCCACGCACAGGCAGTAAGCGGATTGGAAAAATATTCAACTTATGGCGCTGCCGCAATCTTCGGGGTCTTGGGAATTTCATTGCTCGTCGCATCCGGTCTGAATCTCACGGGAGGCGTAATCGGAAGCGCGCTCGGGAAGAATCTTCTCACCGGAGTTATAGGAAGCATCCTTGTTATTTCCGCGCTCGCACTTCTTTTGAAGAAACCGCGAAAGAGATAATTCAATATATATTTTCAAAAATATTTAAAAACCAGTTATATATAGTAATTGTATAAAGATGGTGAAAAAAAAGTCTTCTAAAAAACAGGTACAGATGCGTATAAAGTCCAGGAGGAAAGAGCAAAAAAGAACTCCACAAAAATCTCCTTCCCCTAGAGATTTCCCGACACTTAACTTTACTAAAGATGCTGATATAGCGATGGATTTTGCAACAAAGGCTTATGAACGATTCAACAAGCTTGTGAAATCAGTTGCGATGTTCGGTTCTGCGGCAAAACAGACAACCGTCCCCGGCTCTGATATTGATATAATCATAATAATAGATGACGTCGCTGTAAACTGGGATGAAGAGTTGATTGCGTGGTATCGGGAAGAGCTTGACAAGATTCTCAGGAAAAATCCCTACAAAAGGGACTTGCACATTAATACGATAAAGCTGAGCACATGGTGGGATGATTTGATGAGGGGAGATCCCACAATTATCAATGTCCTTAGGTATGGAGAATCTCTTATTGATTTTGGAGGTTTCTTCGAACCGCTGAAATTTTTGCTTTTGAAAGGAAAGATTCGCTCAACTCCCGAGGCTGTTTACAGCTGCCTTCAAAGGGCGCCGCAGCATTTTTTGAGAAGCAAAAGCTCAGAGCTTGGCTCAATTGAAGGATTGTTCTGGGCAATGGTTGATTCTGCGCATGCCGCTTTGATTTCACGGAATGTTCTTCCCCCTTCGCCCGAGCATGTTCCCCTTAATCTTAGGGAGACTTTTGTTGATTCTGGAATGCTGCACATGAAATACGTGACTTGGTATCGAGATTTGCTTTTCCTTCACAAAAAGATTGCACACGGGGAGATAACAGACCTGAAAGGCGTTGAGATTGACATGTGGCAGATGAGAACAGATGAATTCATGAAGATGATGGCTCACCTGGTTGACATTGCGATAACCGGACCGAATATGCAGCCCAACGAGAAAATCAATTTGGGCATGGAAAATAATTCTAAGAATGAAGAGAAGAAATAATTATTCCCTTCTGTGTAAATATTCAGAGAATTTGTTCTTATCAGGTAAATAGCCGAGACCTTTTTCCCTAAAGTCAAATAACTGGGCTGGAGTTAATTCTCCTCTTTCAACAGCTTCTTCTAATTTTTCTTTCAAGTATAGCGCAATCTTTTTGCCGAATCCAAAACTATGGCGGAGCAATCTTTCTAAGTGCGGTTGAGCATGACTTATAAAATAAGGGTCATCAGCTGGACCAAAAAGAATATCCGGACTTACGCCGTTCAAATATTCATTTAAGGTATAAATATCTGATTTCATGTCGCTAATTTGCTGTTCATTCAGGATATAGGGGTGATAATTTTCAAGGACAATCTGGTAAAGAGGGTCTGGATAAACTGTAAGCGCTTCTACTGATTCAGGAAGTTGAATATCCAGTATTTTTTTCGGAATAAATGACAGAGGAATAAGTTTTTGCTTGACTTTTTCTCCGATTTTTTCTTTCTTTAGTTTCAACCTGTTCAGTTCCAGGGTAACAGCAAATTGTTTTAGATTCATGTTATTTTAATAAAGGGATTATATTTTAGAATATTTCCTATATTTTGCCATCTTATGCAGCCTTCCTTGCTTCTTCAGGTTCTGCCAGCATTTCTTCAAGGCTTGCTGTAGTGCTTTTCTTTACAACCCCAGTCAGTTCTGCAATCTTGTCCTGTGCAGTGTAATTCATGCAAGCGCTGATTATCTTTTTCTGTTCCTCTTCCGGCAGTTCAAATACATATTTTCCAGCATATTTCTCGCTTAATCTTTTTTCTGATTTCACATATTTCAATGCGTCTTCTGCGAGAATCTTTGAGAAATTTTCCAGTAGAACACGATATGAAGCGATCTGCAGATAAGCCGGTGTTATAGCTCCGCCCTCCTGGCTCAATTGCGGGAGAAATATTCTTTCATAAGTATCCTGATCAGGTGCTTTTGAAAGAGCTTCAAGATATTTTGCATTTGCAATTTTATGATAGTCTCCGAAATTTTCTGTCAATTTCAAAAGAGCATAATTCCAGAGAGCACTCTTTAAATCAACTACTTTCAGTGCAGCATCCCTGTCTTTCTTTTTCTGCGCTGCAATTTCTTCTGGTGTTGGCTGATTTTCAGGCATTTTATTCTCCGAATAATTGGTTTAATTGTTTCTTTGCAAGAATTGCTCTTGCACCGGGTTGAGGATAAAATTGATTTCTAACTTCAGGCAGGATTTGTGAAGGTTCCGCAGGTTTCCTGTAAACGGCATACCTCACCCGATTTCCCAATTGAGAATATTTCACTATAATCTGCCCCCTGCAGTCAACCATTTCCTGGGGAGTGAGTTTTATGAAGAATGAGGCTGAGCCTGATTCTGTCAGCATAAATGCACCTTCTGACATCTTCTCAAGTCCCTGCTGCTTGTTTTCCATGCAAATCCAAGAAAGTTTAGATTTATAAATGTTATGGAATGTTACCACTAAGTAGTAAGTAGAGTTATTCTGCCTCAATAGTCTGGGGAAGAACCTTCATGTTGACATTGTCAGGGAGTTTTGTTTCCTGAATTGCCTTGACATTGCCCGGCATCTTTGGCTTTATTTCCCTGAGGGCATTCCTGACTATCCTTAGGGCATTTTCATTCCCCACAGCGAAGAAGAATATCTTGCTTCCGGGCTTCAATATAGCAGATCTTCCTACTGATTTTCCAAATGAGAGTTGCATTCCTGTCTGCATTCTGTCTGCCCCTGCTCCTGTAAGCATCTTGTTTTCCCTCTGAATGTGGTGCGGATATGGGAAGATTCTGAACAAATATTTTCCAAGAAGAGTTTTGTCTAATTCCTTGTTGATATACTGCCTGCATGCTTCAAGTGAATTATGCCTTATCTGGATATTTTCAGAAGAGACTATTGTAAGTTGATAGGGGAACTTGCCTTCCCTGAATCCTTTCAGGTCCCCCATTGTAAATTTCACTATCTTTGAAGGCGGAACAACCTTTACATAAGAGTACCTCTTCTGCTTGCTTTTTCTCGTGTAGGGAACAACCTTCTTTCTTGAATATGCAGATGCTTTTCTTAATCCCATCCTATTGCCTCCATAACCTGCTGAACATTATTTGTTGCCCTCTCCTGTAAATCAATATGGGGCTTGTGGAAATAAATATAATTCCAATCTAAATTTATATGAAAACAATCCTCAATAGGAGAATAAAAAATGCTTCTCACTGCCCTCAAGGGCACCCTATTCCCCTGAGTTCTTAGATAATATCCAAAGCCGAGATCTTTAAGATTTTCCCTGAATCCCAATTTATCCTGTTTTGTTTCAAATTCAAGAGGAGTTGCTCCCTCGGGGTTTCCAGTATAAATTAATTTCACATTGTCTCCGGTTTTCATAAGTTTCCTCAATACTTCTCTCTTATTCTTTGTATTGCTCATTTTATTTCAACCTCTGTTGTTATTGCCTGCCCTGGCAGACCTTTTTCAAATATTGCCCTTATAACTCCCTTGTTTCCGTGTGCAGAAGAAACTTTCCCCCGGATTATTTTTCCAGCAGGTGAAGTCCATGAAACTTCTTTCCCCACAAACTTTCCGGCTTTCTCACGAGAATCAACGCCGGCTACCTCTATCAAAAAGTGCCTTTTGTGCACAGTGTGATTTCCCCTTCTGAACTGAACAACTTTTCCTTTCATTTTATGTTACAGGAATTGCAGAATCTTGGCCCTGCCTATGTATAAATGAATTAGAAAATTAGTTTTTAAAACTTATCCCCCTTTACTGAGATAACCTCTTTCCTCGCCATACAAATCCAGGAAGGATGCTGCATTCATAACATCCGCGGAATTAATGTTAATCATTTCATTCTCGTTTCCCCCGCCCCCTCTTATACTCCTTTGTTTCTGTCCTCCAATATACATTTCTTTAACCCATTCCACAACTTTTTCTACCGGAATGAAACCGAAATAACCATGCTCATATGCAGCTTTTCCAAGTCTCAATAAATTCATAAACTCAGGGGTTGCTGTATCCCCAAATTCACTTATGACTCTTTCTTCAAGCTCCTTATCAAAGGCCACAACGTCTTCATCTGCCATCGAAATCATTGGCATATTCTCTTTTTAAGAATTATTATACTTCAATTTAGATAAAACAATAATGTCTCTTCCGACTATTGAGTCGTCTCTGTATTCATGAATCGGTCCCTCTAAGATTTTCAGCTTTGTTGAAGAACTTATCCTTTCAAAATTACATGCGAATTTGCCTTTATTCGTAAAAACAAGAGGGGCTGTGAAGGCAATTTTTCCGCTGACGTTCCCATTAAGATTTTTCAGAACTCTTATCATCATCTCTTCAAATTTGTTTACCATTTTCCTGGCGTCTTCTGGCGAAGGATTTGATTTTTGCAGTTTTCCAAGTGCGGGTTCTGTCGCAATTCCCTGAACTTTTGAGATTCTTGAGCTATGGAATCCGGAGGAATCATCATTGATTAAGATATAATCAGTCCATTCCTTGAATCCAAACCATTTGAGATTTTTCTTTGCGCCCTCAATTGCATTTTTATCTTTGTCTATTCCCGCGACCTTTATGTTTTGCAAAAGCGCCTCTTCAAGAATGACCCCGATTCCGCAGAAGGGATCAAGGAGAGTATCTCCTTCCTTAACCTCTGAAAGATTTATCAGGATTTTTGCAAGCCTCGGGGAAATCGCGAGCTCGTTTCTTCTAATTGGCTTCTTCATGTCTCTCCCTTCAAGTGCTTTGTAGTCGGTTTTTTCGATTATTCTCCCAAAGTTATCCCCAAAGACAAAATATTGTTCATCAATCTTTCTGGATGCAATAGCCGGAACAAATTCTCCGTCCTGCATTTTTATATTTCCCGAGAGTTTCTTTTCTGTCGCTTTCAGGCTTTCTTTTCTGAATTTTTGCTTTAGACGCAAAAGTATATCTGCGAAATCTTTTCCGTTAAAATTGTAAACTGCATAATTAAGCTTGTCTTCTTCTACCGAATAAATTGCCTTTTTATCAAGCTCGTCAAAGATGTCCTTAGCCTTCCCGCTTGCCAGAACCTCGCCAATGGAAACTGTGCCTCCAAGTTTATCAATTGAACTCTCCGGAAGCTGTTCCTTTGTTTCAACAAGCAACCCGTTTCCAACCAACCCAATCTGTTTGAAATCAAGATTATTCTTCCTGAAAAAAGCTTTAATTTCTGCAACAGATAATTCAATGTTCCTTCCGAGAATAAAGAGGTATTTCATCTTAATTATAGATTATTTCTTTTAATAAAATCTTTCACCAATTCTTTTATTTTCTTAACTATCTTATAATGCTCCTCTTTGCTGACATTTTTAGGATCTTTAATATCCCAAAATTCCACCCTGCTATTATTTTTGAGATATTCTGGAACAATTTCTTTTTCAGCCATGACAATAATCTTATCGAATTGATTAAGCATCTCTGGTCTTAGTTGCTTTCTTGTATTTTCAGAAATATCAAACCCCTCTTTTTTCATTGATTCTATTACTAATCCTGCCTCTAGAATGTCTTTTATTTTCTGACCTTCTTTTTCGCTAACTTTAATTCCTACTGACGATGCCTTATGCTTAGAAAACTTATCGAAGATAACCTCAGCCATCTGACTTCTTCCAACATTACCTTTGCAGATAAATAGAACTTTCATTTTTACAGCACTATCTCAAACTCGCCGAGTTCTTTCTTAAGAAGGAAAAATATTTCAGAGGAGATGTTTGCATTTTTCTTTGCCTTTTGGGACTCCATCGCTTTTGAGACTTCTTCCATGTCAGAATCCTGGATTTTGTCAGTGAGTTTCTTGACTTTTCCGTCTATAAACAAGAAAGCCTCTTTGTCGCAAATCAGTATCTCCGCAGTTTTCTCTTTGTCTTTTTCCTTGTATCTCAGAATCATTCTTCTCTTATCAAGTTCTGCAAGGTCTTTTCTCTGCGAATATTCAATCATCTCATTAATCAGGGATGTTGCTTCTTTTCTGACTTTGTCAATCTCGTGCAGGCTTGTCTTGCCTTTCTTGAATTCGCCCCGGGCATTGATTATGTCTTTTATAACTTTGATATCCTGTGAACTGAACTTTCCTTCTTTGGACATGCGGGTGAACTCTTCAATCATGGACTGGCTTGAATTCTTTCCTGTGACAATTTTCAGCAAACCTGTTACCTGCTCATAAACTTCCTCTATTGTCTTGCCCTGTGCCTTTTTCTCAATCTGTTTTCTTAACTCCTTAAGCCTCTTCAGATACTCTTCAATGCCGTTCAGCATCTCGTCAATGACTTCTCCTTTAATCTCCTTCAATTTCTCATGTTCAAACTCCTTGTATTTTTCAACGATTTTTTCAAGTATTGCAAGATATTTTGGCTCAAGCATTTTCTCTTTTTCTACGAAAATTTCTTTCATTTCCCTTACAGTCTGCCGCGCAGCAGCAGGAGGCTGCCCGTAAAGCATGAGCAGAGCCTGGCTTGGAGTTATTATTCCCCAATAGATATCATGTATTAAAATGTCAAGAAGCGCATTCTTCGCGCGTTTTATCGTCTGGTCCCCCATGGACATGAACATGTCAATTGATTCCGGGCTTGGTTTTAACTTTCCCATTCTCAGAAGAGTTTTCCACGGCATAAATGTTCCCCTGTCGTAAATCGGTATTCCGTCTCTTATGAATGTGAAGATGACAGGCTCCGCATCTTTTACGCTTTGCCAGAAATCAGTAAGAAGGTAAATCTGAACATGGATCATGTTCTCTTTCACCCCTGCTATTGCATGAGCCTCCGAGAGATACTGTCCAAGAATAATCCCCCTCAATCTTTCCCTCAATTCAAGACGCGGCATCCTTTTCACATCTGTATCATTTATGATTATGAATGTATCAAGGTCAGATGTCTTGACTGCAGAGCCGGTAACAAGGCTTCCTCCGATGACATAACTGACAACATATCTCTCAAATTTTTGAAGAACTAGTGTCTTATGAATCTCCGCAACTCTCAGCGCTTTCAGAAGATTGTTATCATGGAGCGGGAAAGACATTGACACTGCGCTCAGGAGCTCAAACTTGCTGTCCAGCCCATACTCCCAGACTTCCGACGGTGTTTTTATGTAAATCCAGACATTGTGCTTTTCCTTTTCAATTTCTTTCAGGACCTCGCTCTTTATCTTTGGTATCTCCTTTGCCTTGTCATTTGGGACAAGCATCATAAGATGGACTTTTTTCTGAAGTTTTTCAAACTCTTCCTTAGGGAGATTCTCACCTATTTCTTCTTCAATAAAAAATTTTAAAGATTGCGGAGGAAGAAGACCGATTGCCTCTGTGAAAGGATATTTCTTTATTATAAAGGTCTTAAGTTTATTGAGTTCTTTCTTAGTTTTATCCAACTCTTTCTGGGCCTCATTTGGGTTTGGAATGTTCGGCCGATTTGAATAATTATTGTTAAGATTCATCTCAGGAATATCTTTGTTTCCTTCTTCAGCCATGATGAAATAATTCACAGAACACTTTTAAATGTTTTTAAAGCAATAACTAATTGGCAATTTTAAGATATAAATACTTATAAATAATTTTATTTAATTATCTAAATGAGTAATGAAAATAGCGAAGAGGTGCATGAGGAAGCAGGACTTATACGGGCATTAACTTTAAATGCGTATCAGGTGGCTCATACAATAATTGTCTCGGGATTTAATGGCTCCTATGATCCAGAAAAAGACATAGTGCATTTTACTTACAATGGAAAAAATCTTTCTGTGAATTTTGAAAATTTGGTGACAACACTGGGCATACTGCCGGCAAGGTTTGAGTCCCTTTATCAGCACAATGGGGATGGCTGGGTAGGATTTATTCCCGGAGGAAAACAGGACTTAGCGAATCTTTTGGGAAAAACGATAGTATTCATAAAAGACGGAACCTCAGAAACTTACTCTCCCAAATAATTTAAGATGATTATGCGCTGCCCGGGAGTCGAACCCGGCTCACCTCGTTGGCAACGAGATATTCTACCGATAAACTAGCGGCGCAAGAAATGGTCCTAGGAGGAGTCGGACCTCCCCTTCCTCGGTTTTTAGCTTTCCCTCGGCGTCAGCATCCATTTCTGGAGGTGCGGAACTGCTTGCGGTTCTGCATGTAAACGAGGTGTTCTACCGATAGACTATAGGACCATAAAGACAACCAAGGTTTTCTTTATCAAACTTTCCCTTTCAAACAAAATTATAATTCTTAAAAACCTTGCGATAAATTGTTCTTCTTAAAATATATACTGTAACAGTTATGATGAAGTGCTGTAATTATATAATAATAACATAACCTAAATCTTTATAAACGATTTCCCTCTTTGAGAAGCAATGAAAGCAAGACGCGCTGGGGTAATAGTTGCGGGGGCATATTTACTTAATTCTCTATTTCCAAATCTTGCTCATGCTCAGGGCCAGCCTGAAAGCGCAGTAATTTCACAATATCAACCGCAGACAACAGAACAGGTCTCAACTCAGGCGTCTTATGAATCTGGTTCCACTCCGCAATACAACGGGGTTATTGTTGGAGATAGCATGAGGGAAGTTCAGAGAGCGCCGATTTATGCTGAGAAATTATTTGGTTTTGGTGAAGATGTTAAAGTCGGAGTTATGAGCATCATAAAAGGGGCTAATAATTATTACAAATATCTTTCAGAGAATCAGGGATCAAAGAGAATAGCAGATAACCTGCATGATCTAATGACTCCGGAATCAAAAAAGATTCTCCAGGAAGCTGAAATTGCAGAGACGCAGCAATCCTTTGAGTTCGATTATGCCAAGACAATAGATTTTCTGAATAATGCCTTTGCTAAGGGGTATTTGTCTTCAGACGATATCAAGCAGTTGCCAAATTACCCGATATCATTTACTCTCTACCAAAAAGGGGGGCATAACGCAATGACTTACATTACAATTTTGCCGTATTCAAATCAGGTGCAGACTTCCGCCGCAAAAGCAGGCGGGCTGGAACAGGCTGCTCAGGCTCCTGTTGTTCAACATCCAGCAATTGAAGATCTTGAGAAGACACACTCTCAAACAGGAGAAGCAATCGGCCCATTTGAATCTTCACAAAAACCAGTGGTCGCTATTGATGGTGAAACTCCTGATTTACGGCCGGGAGAAGCAAAAGGCCCATATGGGGTTTCATATCTAACCGGCGCTGTGAACATGCCGCAAAAAACTCTTGAAAGAAAACTTGACGGTCTTGAAAAGCTTCAGGAATTCATAGCAAAACCCTCACGGCAAATTGTTGATGAGATAACTTCCGAGTACATGAAAGCCTATTGGTCTAATGTTGATTATGCAAATAAAAAAGCCAAAGAAGCGTCTAAGCCCAAGCCTTCATTACAGAATGCTGAGAGGGGCATCGGATTTATTCTCGGGGCCAAGACAGTTCTGCCTCCATTTTCACCATGGCCTGAAACAGACCTTGATCTTGGTTTTAAATACGGAAGATTTGTTCTGACTGGACATCTGGGAATGGGCCCTGATTTCACCCTGCAAAGTGTAAACCAGCAACTGACTGATACAATCTTCTTCCAGAGCACGCAATCACTGAAAAACCTTCTGACTGGCGGCGTATCTGTTGGATATTTACAGCCGCTTACAGAAAATCTGTCTGCACTTTTGCAGGTTGGCGCAGGAATAAGCAGTTATGACATTTATACTAATATCAAGATAGGGAATGTGAATGATCCTGCAAATGCAAAAGAAATAACCCCCTCGCAGAGTCAGAGAGTTTATTTTCTTGAAACAGATGTTGGCCCGGTAATATACCTCGGAGACACATTTGGCATAAATCCAATTGTCGGATATAGAATGACTTTTGGGAATGATGGTAAAATAGTACTAAATCAATTTGAAGGGGGATTAGATTTCTCCATCAGACTTGATAGAGATCAAAAGAGCAAATGAAAATCCTGAAATTATTGCCTCTGTTTGTGCTTGCAATTTTCCTTTTCCACAATGCGAGTGCCTGGCCGATTTCATATGGTCTGTGGAGCAATAATCAGGATAACATCACAATAACAAGCGGAGAAAATGCTTCCTTCACAGCGGTTTTTGGATTTGCAACAACAAGCGGGAATTCAATGACTTTCAGCATAAATCTGGACAATTCGGATTATAGCTCATTATATTCTTTTGAAAGCAATAAAATAGTTACGGGGACATGCACGGTAAATTACGGTATAACTCTGTGCAATGGCTCTTTTTCGCAGGTTTATGCAGTGACTCCGTCTATGTATCAAAACCCCGGGACGTACTTCATTGTTCTCAATGTAAAAGATGCAGATGGAAGCGATTCATTTACAATGCCCCTTTATGTCAATCCTGCCCCGCAGCCGGCAAATCAGCCCCCAATATTGCAGCAGATTTCAGACCAGACAGTAAATGAGAGCACTAATTATTCTTATCAGGTGAGCGCATCAGATCCAGACGGAGATATTCTGAATTATTCTCTTGTGCAAAATCCGCTAAATTTCTCAATTAATTCCACAGGATTTATTTCCGGTGTTGCTCCGGCTGTTTCTTCAAACACAAACTATACAATCTCTGTTCAGGTCTCAGATGGTGTGAGCTCGCCTGTTGCTCAGAATTATACTTTAACGGTTCTGAATATTCCTTCTCCAATCACAGACACAAATGCACCAATTGTGATATTGAATTCTCCAGCAGATAATTCTCAGACAAATCTCACAAATATTTCTTTCAATGCAAATGTTAGCGATAATATCGCTGTTCAGAACGTCTCTCTTTTCATTAACGGAACACTTAACCAAACTAATTCTTCCGGGTTGAACAACACAGACTACATATTCTCGGCGAATCTGCCGAATGGAACATACACTTGGGCATATCAGGCATGTGATAACTCAAGCAACTGCATTTTTAGCTCAAATAGGACAATTACAGTAAACACTTCTCTGAATGATACAGTACCTCCACAAGTGCAGTTTGTTTATCCGACGCCTTCGACAAATTCAAACCTGACGCAGAATTATATTCCGATTGGAGTCTCTGCATCTGACAGTGGCTCCGGATTAAACAGGATAAACATCTTCCTTTATGATTCAAGCGGGAACCTGCTTTATAATATTATGAACTCTTCATCCACATTTTCATACACGATCGCAGGTCTGCAGCCAGGAACCTATTACATAAATGCAACAGCTTACGATAATGCGGGAAATCAGAATTCAACAGAAACGCGAACAATAATATTATCTTTAATTCCCCCTTCACCATCGCCTTCCCCTTCTTCTCCGGCTTATGTCCCCAATAACTTCATCCCAACACAACAGCCACAGCCGGGCGTTGTAACCGGCGAAGCCGCTGGCCTTCAGAATCAGCAGCCCGTTTCCTCAAATGTTTATCTTCCCATTCTCATCATGATTTCAATTCTTACTGCAGGTGCTCTGATTGTTCTGTCTGTAATTTTAGTGAGGAAAAGATAATGAGCAATGAAATAAGGCCGATTGTATACTTAAAGAAGGCATTGAATGCAGCCAGAGGAGGTTCTCCGGCAGAAGTAGCCAATTATCTTGGAGAGTATCATAGGGAGATTGATAGAGAAGTTTATGAAATATTGACTAAAAAGATACAGGGAACTGTTGATTCCGGGCTTGCAGATATTCTTGATAGAGACAGGCTGGCGGACGGTGCGACCAACTTAGTACGCTCTATTCAAATGATTTCTGATTTGTTGCAGGTAAGAACAGGGGTCTGGTATAATCTTAAGGATATCCAATTTGATTGGGATGTGTTAAAGAGAAATTCTCATTAATAATCATTCATGCCAAGCGGAGGCGTCTTTGATTTTCCTTTCCCTCCGGCAATCACGTCATCTATTCTCAGGATCATTATAGCAACTTCGCTTGCGGAATTTATTGCCTGGCTTTTTATTTTTGCAGGTTCAAGTATCTTCGCTTCAAAAGTGTCTTCTATTTTATTTCTAAACAGATTCAGTCCGACATTTCTGTTTCCTGAGTCGTGAAGAGACTTCAGTTCTGTCAGGATATCAATGGGATCAAGTCCTGCGTTTTCAGCAAGAGTCAGCGGAATGAATTCGAGTGCAGATGCAAACTCCTCAACAGCAAGCTGCTCCCTTCCGCTAAGTGTCTGCCCGAACTGCCTCAGGCGTCTTGCAAGTTCAATCTCAATTGCGCCTCCGCCGGAAACAACCCTTCCGGAATTTAAGCAGCAGATTATGTCCCCCAGGCCGTCCCTCATCGCCCTTTCAATCTCGTCTATGACATGCTCGCTTCCGCCATGAATCAGGATTGTCATTGACTTTGGATTTTCGCATCCTTTCACATAAGTCAAAATCGCGTCGCCATGCCTTTTCTCCTCAACAATTTCCGCTTTTCCGATTTCCCTTTCGCTAAGTTCATTAAGATTATTGACAATTCTTGCGCGCGTTGCTTTTGAGATTTTCTCCATGTCGTCTTTTGCAACGCGCCTGCACGCGAAAATCCCGGCCTTTGAAAGAAGATACTCCGCAAAGTCATCAATTCCTTTCTGGCAAAAAACAACATTTGCGCCAGAGGACTTTATTTTTTCAATCATCTGCTTTATGCTTTCCTCTTCCTGCACAATGAAGCTTCTCAGCTGCTCCGGGGAAGAGATTGAAACTTTCGTGTCTATTTCCGGATTTTTCAGTTCAATAGGAAAGCCGATGAGGGCGATTCTCGCCGAAGAAATGCGCGAAGGCATGTCATGCGAAATTTTCTCTTTTTCAAAAACAATTCCTGAAATTAATTCAGTATCTTTTATCCCGTCGCCGCGGACTTTTTCTATCTTTATGTCTTTAAGATCAGCTTTTCCATTTTCCTGGATTTGCTTCACGGCATGCACGAGAATCTCGGCAAATTTCTCCCGTGAATCCTCCGCACCTTTTCCGGTCATGGCTGTCATCGCGATCTGCTTTAGTATCTCATTGTCATCCAGAGTGACCCGCATTGATATCTCATTCAGTATCTCCTGAGCTTTTTCAGAAGCAATCCTGTAGCCCTTTGTTATCACAGTGGGATGTATCTTCTGGTCAAGAAGTTTTTCAGCATTCTCCAGCAGTTTCCCAGCGATCATGACTGCTGTTGTTGTTCCGTCGCCGATTTCATCTTCCTGTGTCCTTGCAATCTCAACCATCATTTTTGCAGCAGGATGCTCTATCTGCATTTCCTCAAGAATCGTGACTCCGTCATTTGTTACAATTATTTCATCACTCGGAGAGACAATCATCTTGTCCATTCCCTTTGGGCCAAGGGTCGTCTTCACAACTTCTGCAACCATCCGCGCTGCCTGAATGTTATTTCGCTGCGCGTCTTTTCCGATAAGCCTTTGTATGTCTTCGGGCATTAACACAATTGGTTTTTCCGGCATGTTCTAATTCTTCCTTCTTCATATTTAAGAATTATTGTGATGAAAAATATTTAAAATAACCGGGTTTGTTCTCGGAATGGAAGAATCAGGTGTTGAAAAGAAGGTGATAGAAAATCTCTCCGGAGCTTTGGCTATGGTGCTTATCGGCCCGGTTCCTGAATCAGTCCGTTCTTATGTATATTCTCTTTATGTAAAAGCCAGAGGGGAGTTTAACGACAGTTATGAAACTCTCCATTGGATATTCTCATCAAGTCTCTATTGAGTCACATCAAAAATTATTTAAGCGGAAGAATGCTTGAAGGTTAGTTGAGGGTGATATGAATAAAGTCCTGGTCTCAGACATAATGACAAGGCAGGTGACTGGCGTAGATCCGGATACCAATCTTTTTGAGTGCGCTAAAAAAATGGTCCGCGGCAGAATCGGAAGCCTCCTTCTTGTAAAGAATAATATCCTTGAAGGATTCATTTCAACACAGGACATCTTGTGGGCGATTGTCAAAAAATCAAAAGAGGACCTCTCTAAAATAAAAGCATCTGACATTTCTCCAAGAAAGATAATAACCATCAGGCCAGAAGCAACCCTTGAAGAGGCTGTTAAAAAAATAAGAAGGTTTCGTTTTCATAAGCTGCCTGTTGTTAAGAACAGGGAAATTCTTGGGCTGATAACCATAAGAGACATTCTCAATTTTTATCCGGAACTTAATGCCCAGTTCAAGGAGGTTGAATCAATAAAAGAAGAGTCGGAAAAAATAAAAAGGCTTGAGGGAGCAAAGGACAGGATTATTGTGAGGGATGGCATCTGCGAAGAATGCGGCGAGAGAGGGCAACTCTACCGTGCGAACGGAATGCTTGTTTGTTCTGCATGCCTCTCGTCTGTTTAATCGGACTTTCCAATAAATATTTAAATAATCTTCCAGTCTTTTAGGAAAAGATGATGAAGACAATAGTTGCTGGAAATCGTAGAAACCCGCAGGAAGTGTCACATGGGTGAAGAAGATACTGTATTTTCAAGCAAGATAAGCTATAAGGGAATATTCAGCTTCAAAGAGTTCTATGCTTTTTGCTACAATTGGCTGACAGAAGAAACAGGGCTAGATGATTTTTCAGAAGACAAATATTCCGAGAAGCTTGCCGGAGACACAAAAGACATTGATATAGAGTGGACTGCCAGCAGAAATTTTTCCGACTACTTCAAATTTAAGATGAAGATTGCGTTTACAATAAGAGCTCTCTCGCAGGTAAAGATAAAAAAAGAGGGTGTTGAAACAGACTCAAACAAAGGGAGTGTAGAAGTAAAAGTCAAGGGCATTCTTGTAAAGGATTATCAGGGAAAGTTTGATATCTCGGGTTTCAGAAAATTCCTGAGAAGCATTTATGAAAAATATGTAATTCCCGCAACAGTAAAGGATCTCAAGGGAAAGATTGCCGCTGATTCAAACGAATTTCTTGAGCAGGCAAAGGCATATCTTGATTTGGAAGGGAGAAAAGGATAGTTAGCAGCTGTTCCGGAAAAGTTCATTATTCATGACAGGTGCAAATTCATGATTCTTCGCACGATGGTTTTCCAAATGTGCAGGGAAATATCCGGCAGCAACATCATAATCAACAGCCAGATTCAATGAATGTTCAATTTTCAGAATTTCTTCCTTGATTAACTTTGCATCCTCGTCATAAAATGAAATTCCGCCGACAGAACCGCCTGATATCATGTCATGAGACCCATCTGACTCTATTCTTCTTGTATATGGGGGCCATTCAGTGAATTCCCTTGAAGCCAGAACATAAAATGCTCTCTTTCCCCCTTCTCCGAAAAAGTGCAGCTCAATCATGTTTTTATTTTTATTAAAAAATATTTAAATTATATTGTGACACGGTCTATAGAAATGTTTAAATAGAAATATCCTCTGATTTTAGCATGGTGGACTCAAAAAAGGTGATTCTTCTGGCGGCATTTGCATTCTTTCTTCTGCCCGCTGTCTTTGCGCTCAATGTGAACATAGCCGGAAACAACACGGATGCAGCGATGATTAATGACATAAACGAACCCATTGTATTCAATCTTCAGGTGACAAACCTCGGGCCTTCAGACAGCTTCCAATTTTACAATCTTCTTGGATTCACAATGTATCCGGTGCAGCCGGTTCCTATTGCAAGCGGTGAGACAAAGAATGTTTCTATAACAATATACCCGCGTGATGGGTTCAATTATAATGGCTATTACATCTTCAATTATTTTGTCCAGAACAGCGCAGGAGACAAGCAGCAGGAATCCCTGAGTTTTCGGGTTTTGAATCTGCAGAATGCATTTGACCTCGGCGCTTCTGAAATAAGTCCGCAGTCAAGCTCAATAACAATCTTCCTGAAGAATAAAGTAAATTTCAATTTCCAGGATATCAATGCGACATTCAGTTCTCCTTTCTTCACTCAGGCGCAGGAATTCCCTCTTGGCCCTTATGAGGAAAAGCAATTCCAAATCAGCCTCAACAGGAATGATTTCAAGAGCCTTTTGGCCGGGTTCTACACACTTTCCGCGTCAATAACAGCGGGGGGGAAGACAACAGGCATACAGAACAGCATAGATTTTTCTGAAAAAAATATCTTGGTTGCAAACGAGGTTGACTCCGGATTTCTTATTTTCACGAAGACAATAGAAAAATCAAATGAAGGAAATGTTGTTGCAGACTCCCAGACAATCATAACCAAGAACATAATATCAAGGCTTTTCACGACTCTTAGTCCGGTCCCCGACAGCGTTGAAAGGAAAGGGCTGCTTGTTTATTATACCTGGGAAAACCAAATTCAGCCCGGGGATGTGCTGACGATAACAGCAAGGACAAACTGGCTTCTTCCTCTTTTCATAATTCTTTTCATCGGCGCAGTCGTATTCCTGGTGCTGCAATATTCAAGGACAGCTCTTACTCTTAACAAGAGAGTTTCATATCTGAGGGCAAAGGGCGGAGAATTCGCATTGAAAGTGTCAGTTACTGTAAGCGCAAGAAAGTTCGTTGAGAGAGTGCATGTTGTTGACAGGATACCGATGGTTGCAAGGCTCTATGACAAATTCGGAAACGAAAAACCATCAAGAGTTGATGAGCACACTAAAAGGTTGGAGTGGCACTTTGACAAGCTGCAGCCAGGAGAAACAAGAGTCCTGAGTTATATAATCTATTCAAAAGTCGGTGTTTTGGGAAGATTTGCGCTTCCTACAACAAAAGCTGTTTACGAGAAAGACGGAAAAACACATGAGGCAGAATCAAACCGCTCATACCTTATAACAGAACAGGAAGTCAGAAGGGAATAAATTTGCTTATTTACTTCCAAATAATTTAAGAACTAAATCTGGAGAAATTATCAGTGAAGAGCCATTATGGCTATTGGTTTCTATTTCTCTTGCTAATCCGCCAACAGCCTCAGGGGGCACATTAACAACCACCACAGATTCTTCATTTTTCCAGTGCGGATCGTTTTCAAGCCTATTTGCCGGGACTGTAAAATAGATATTATCTTTTGGGCAGTTAGCAATTCCAAATTTCTTTTTTCCGTCGTAAATTAGTATAAGTTCCTGTTCATGCTCTTCCCCGCATTCATCCCCGCAAACATAACTGGTATACTTTATCTCTGCCATAATTAAATATC
>JAGWGZ010000010.1 GCA_028867075.1 Nanobdellota archaeon
GATGCTCCATTCTGCACGAAAGGTGCAGGATAGTTTGCTGCTGCGGCAAAGCCCATTGTCATACCTGCTAACAAAACGCTGGTTCCGATTGCTGCGATTTTTCTAAAGTTAAATCCCATTTAATTTAAACCTCCTTTCAACAATATGAATCCCATTGCCGAAGGCAATTTCATCCAACTAGACAGTCGTGGGGTAAAACTAATCCGTTGGGTGAGCATGCATAAAGTCTTATTGATGTTTTCTCTCATTCTTGTATTCCCCACAAGAACACCTAAAAGGTGTTAATATAGTTTTATTGATTTTCCTTTAAAAACCTTACTGTCTCTTGATTTAGAGTTATTGCAAAACCCACTAATTATTAGGATTTACTTATAAATATTATGACACTATCTGACGGTGAAAACAAGGATATCTGATTCCCGCCTCTCTCAAAGATTATACCCACGAGATATATTACATAAAAAGATATATAAATTGAATAGTTATATTAAATTGGTATATTCACAAATTAAGCAGATACAATTTGGAGTAGTATGGCCAAAGAAAAGACAATAGAAATTTCTATAATCCAATCAAAAGGCGCTTTCTCTCTCTTTAAAAAGCAACACTCCTCGAGAAGAGGCTATACATTCACTGATTTATCTTCCATACGGCATGTTCTTAGCAATGAAAAAGCCAGAATGTTGGATGTAATTAAGAATGAAAATCCATTGTCAATTTACGATCTTGCCAAGAAACTGGGTCGGGGATTCAAATCTGTCAGTGATGATGTTCACTTGTTAAAGAAATTTGGCTTTGTGATACTTAAGGAACAAAAAACCAAAAATAGGAAGAGGTTGAGACCAATGATTGTAGTGGATAATCTGGTAATCCATTTTAATCTGTAGTGCTTATAGGTAAGTATTAAAGACAATATTTACATTTCCCCCTGAAGGCTCTGAGAAATCTTGCGAAGCCCCCTCAGAACTGGAGGTTAGATTTCCACTGATTATGCCTAAAATATTTCCTGTATCAGAGCTGATATTGAGGCTGTATCCTTTTATAGGCCCTCCCCCAAGAACATTCCAGCTTTGATTCAGCAAATCCTGCAAAGTAGAGTTCAGGACAGAGCAGCTATCTTGGTTATCCGAACATAAAGTTCCCGAATTACACATAAAGATTAAATCCTTAACAGAGACATACCCGTAATAATCAGTGCACTCTGTACTGGTCTGTATCATTGACTGCACAAAACTTTGGGCCCCATAACTCTGGACTGATTGGCTGCTGTGGTTGTTCAAGGAGAAGCCAATAAATGCCAGGATTATTATTGAAACCAAGATTATTATTAATGCAAATCCAACCATTTCCTCCTGCCCTCTATTGTTATCCTTTGCTGAAAGTATTCTCATGGTGCCCCCTGATAATAGACAATTATCTTTGCCAAGCCACATTGGGCGTATGATTGCCCATTTGTAATGTTATATCCACATAATGAAACAAAATTTGAAATTCCCGTGCCGTTAGTGTTTGGAATGAGAGTTATCACCCCGCAATTCGGGAAATTTGATGAAGTGCATTCAATATTATTTTCTTCAGGATATATCCTTATTATCTGCAATCCCTGGATTCCCCAGAATCTTCCATAGCCATAAGCAGAAAGATAATTTTTTAGATTAATCACCTTGTCTGCATCTATGCATGAACTCATTCCGGTTCCATAACTGTCTCCGCATGAGAATTCAGGCGAATCTGCAATCTTAGAGGCTAGCAGTTTGGCATTGTCGCTTTGTAGAATAGCTGCCTTTTGCTTTAATCCGGAAACCTGCGTCATCAGGATGAACATTCCAACAAGAACAAAGAACAAGGTTACTGCCAGTATCATAAAGGTCATTTGTTGTATTTTTAGCTGCCCTTTGCGATTTTTCATTTTATTATCTCTAAACTTATCACCATAACTTGCAGTTTGCCGCATTGTTTTCCTGCTGAACCAGGTTGGTCTGCAAAATCATGCTATTTAAGTCGCCTGAATTTCCATATGATTCTGCAAGGCTTTTTAATGTATGAAGATCAGCATTCATCGTGGAAGTGCATCCTAACTGGGTTATTGTGGTTGCTTTGTCAGAATATAGAGAGAGCAACTGGCTTTCTCTGCTTATTAATCTTCGGACCTGGCATTCATATGTACTCTTATCTGCAAAAATCGCGCCATACATTAGCGCATCTGTATAAAAGACAGACGTTGTGCCGTTTTTTTCAACTGTCCCAAAAGCATAATTAACCTGGATGTCACAGTTTTCTCCGTTAAAGCAAATTCTTATGCTGTCTGAAGGGCACGCACCCGCACTTGTTTTTATCAGTATATTCCCTTCATTAAGATTTGACAGTTCTTGCTGTATGCCTGGAGGAGGGTTTGCAAAGCAGTAATTCTCATTAGAAGAAGTCATGTAAATTACATCAGAGATCTTGAAAGGAAATTCAAACGGTTTTGAAAACAGATAAAATTGTTTTCCCTCGCTGATGCTGTCTGAGAAGATATACTTATTATTGAACAAGGAGGGGTTTGTGGGTGTTGACCATTTTCCTAGTGCAAGCTGCGAGATGCTGATGGTCTGTGCCCCAAAAATTCCACTCTGGTTATTACAGCCATTATAGATTCTTGTTTCTGACGGGATAGTTAAGGTTGTTACTGTCCCGGCCTGAAAACTGGTTTCAAGCGGATTCAATAATACCGCGATTTGATTTTGAGTTTCAGCCCCGGTTGCAGAATTCCCCAGGTTAATTATCTTGCTTGCCGCAAATATCGCAAGAGCGAGAATTACTGCCCCCGCAATTATTGCAAAAAGCCATGCAAAAGATATCTCAATAAAACCCCTTTTTCTTAAAAACCTCATCTTGATAATAAGATATCTCTATTTTTAAATTTTAGAGTTAGTCTGGATTTTTTATAGTAACCAGAGATTCTCTAAGATTCTTTTGTAAAAGAAAATTGATCTTCCCGCTCGTCACATTAAAGCAATCGTCTCCGTTTGCAGTCATTGCTATTATGTTAATGTAATCTATATTTCCTGTTCCAAGGGGTGTTCCATCATTTCCGTATAAAACTACATCATTGCTTTGATTTGTAAAACACACCTGGCTTACAGAAATCGGGAGATTGTAAGAATATTTTTGCGAAGAAGATTCTGAATGCCATGCGGTACTCACATCGTTCTGAAGGTTGTTATAAAACTGGCTTATATTGACGGTGTTTTGGAGCCCTAAGAAATTCTTTATAGCATAGAATGCGAAAGCAATGAAGAAGATTATGAGGATGATTGAAAATATCATGCCCAAAGATAGATGAATCTGCCCTCTGCGGTTTTTTATAAAACTATTGGGGGATAAATGTCTACTTTGAACTCTTTTTTCCATCTAATGAATAAATTAAATCAACTTATAAATTTTTAGAGCTATGAAGCGCTTAGTATTATGCTGCATTGGTTTGTTGCAGGTTGGTTTCCAAATTGATCTTCACAGGTTATATAATACATTCTTCCAGAAACCCATCCTGCTGAATGTGTTATCCCGCCATCCACACTGGACATTGCAGTCCCCTGATCGACGGAGAGACAGCTATTTATATCATAAGAACAGGTTGCATTCTCATCAGTTTGGATTGTAAGGCTATCTGTTGAAGTGTCATGATAAGCTCTCACTACATTTGGGGGCATGTTATCTGTCTGTACAGAGAAGTTCAGCATAGTGTAGGCTGCATCTCCCGCAGAATCAACACATTTTATTGGGAAAGTATAACTCCCTGTTGGGAGCCAGAGGTCCTGAGAACTTTGGTATGAATTTGTGTTTGAAAATGCAAGATATCTGTTTGTGCTTACAGTATCATTATAATAGCAAATTGCAGTTCCCTGTCCGTCTGTTCCGCCTACCGTCTGCACGTTTAGAGTTACCTTTATGCTGTCTGAAGCGCCTTTTATCAGGGTATTGTTTGGGCTTGCGGAATTTATTGCAAGAGTTTGCTGGCTCCCCTGCAGGCTGAATGTAAATGGAGGATTTGCAGTGTTCACATCCCCGAGAGTGTCATTGCATCTGAAATAAAATGTGTTAACCTGGTTATTCTGGATTCCTGTCAGATTTGCAACACACCTATAATGGTTCATCTGCAAGCCGGATGTTATTGGAACAGCCCCCATTGAGCAATCAACTAAATTTGCTGAAGGCATGTCTTCATAAGCTTGTGCAGAATGGCTCCACCTGCATGCAGATACAGCCTTACTAATATATAGTGAAACATTCA
Source organism: Nanobdellota archaeon (assembly GCA_028867075.1). Classification (GTDB taxonomy): domain Archaea; phylum Nanobdellota; class Nanobdellia; order Pacearchaeales; family GW2011-AR1; genus JAKLIN01. Next base: position 4,274 of record JAGWGZ010000010.1, read on the forward strand.
CAGAACTTGTCCCATAAGGAACAGGCGCATTGTTAGGAATGTCTGTGCCAAGGATTATGGGTGCAGAATGGTCTTGTACTGGCTCCATCCCAAATCTGATTATGAAATAATTTGGAGTATAATCTGCAGGATCATTTGAATCATGGCATCTTACATAAATTTCCACTGTCCCGTTCTGGGGCTGAACTCCGCTCGGAACAAACAAAGTATGATTATATTCATACAAACCGTTATCCATCAAATTAAGTTGGCTGAAAGTGTCGTTTCCTGATGAATCTTTTATATCAATCCTTGAAAGTGAAAATCCGCAGACAGATGCTTTGTCAGTTTGCACCCCTACAAGAAGGTTTGCATAAGCAGGAACATTTCCATCTGATTGATTTGACGTTATCTGAACACCAGTATCTCCTTTTGAAGAAATAACAGAGACTCCGAGCGGGCTTGCACTGTATCCTGAGGTAAGTATGTCATTCCAGAAGCTCATTACAGGAGGAAGATTATTCTGATTTACAGCAGCGCACAACTGCGGCCCATTTGTATTTGCATTTAGTAACATGCAATTCAATCCAAGACTTGCACATTGGTATGCACTGCAAGGCAGCCCGTTTTCGCCGCACTTGGAGCAGTCATTTCCTCCGAGAGGAGCCTGCCATGGAATACATGAAAACTGAACAGCTTTGACTGTATGTTGCTGATATGAAACAAAGAACCATGCCAGTGCAACTCCCGCACCTATTCCTGCCCAGGGCCAGAATCCCAGGCCTAAAAAAGAACTTCCCCCATTAAAGATAATCTGCTCAAGCCCCAATGTTCCCGGGAATACAACGCCCCCAGCAAGAAGATTAGTTCCGAGTTCAACCCATGCAGCCCCTGTAGAATTCGGATCATAACCTGGAATCATATTTACAAGCCAATGAGTTAGCTGATAAAATCCATATGCAGCTGTTGCGGCTCCAACAATTTCTCCGGTTACTGCAAGGGGTCCTTTAACAGCATTCCAGAATTTTGTGAAGAATGGTCCAAAGAATTTTCCAACTGCTCCGCTAAAATATGGGTTCGTTGCTCCGCTTCCTGCTGTTAATCCGCTTGCAGGTGTTGCTCCAAATGCTCCAGTAGGCCCGAGACCAGAGGCTGCACCTGTTACTGCATTTACACCGGATTTAATAGCGCTTGCTGTTCCGCCCAGTGAACTGACTGTTGAGCTTACTCCATTGAGGCAGTTAATCAAAGCTTCTCCGGAACCAAAAATTTGAGTACATTGCTGCACAAGACTGTTCCCCACAGTCCCGCTCGGGATATTTCCTGTTACAGAAGGAGGATTTTGAGATGGTGCAGGTGCCGGCTGAGTTTGTCCGTTCACTACAGTGATCCCTGTTTGTTGACATAATCCTCGAGAAGAACCAGGGGACTGCATACAAGTATACCCTGAAGGACAATTAATAATCGTGGCTCCATTATTCTGAGTATTGCACCTCTGTTGATTTATTGGACAACATATATATCCAGATTGTGAACCCATTGGAGAAGAAGTTGCATCTGAAGCGGTTATTCCTCCAGTTATACATAAAGATTGAGATGTCCATTCTCCTCCTTGTTGTGCACAAGTCGGACTGTTTGTTTGTTGAGATGTTGGCTCACAAGTATAAGTCGTACTCGTAATACCTCCTATCTTCTGGCAAGATAATCCCGATGTGCAAGGGTCTGAAGTAGGAGGACAAGTTACCCCTCCAGGAAGAGATGCAGCAATGCCATTAGGAGTGCAGCAAATCTGGCCTTGAGTCAGACTTCCAACCGCGCTCACAAAACCAATCTCGCTTCCAGCAATGTAAGCAATTGCAATTGTTCCTAATATTAAAATCAAGATTTGGCTTATTGCAACGCCTCCTACTTTTCCGTTAAATCTTTTTCTCATTTTAGCTTGTTGAATTGGATAGGTTCCCATAAACTTTGAACATATCATTGATTGAATTTGAACCGCTTGTATTGATATAGTTAGCACTTACTCCGCAATCTCCGAGAGAGAAACAAAGATTTGTGAAATTAGTCATCCATTTTGTTGCATCAGTCAAATTCCCATCATTATCCAGGCAGGTGATATGGGCATCCTGAACCATCCATCCTCCAGCACCACCTTCAGCATGAACAGCACCTCCCGTTAAGCTTGCCAAAGCTCCCCTTGTGAAATTGACGAAGCAATTTGTGTTGGGTATGCTGCAGATAGTTGTAGCATCTGCTGCCGAGTTCTGAGATGCAGTTGGAGAAGCATCAAATCCAGGGGCATATTTTGGAACGCATGAAGCTCCAGGTCTGGAATCATAAGAAGTACTTGCAAAAATTCCCGGAGCTATCTGGCCAAGAAGATTACCGCTGTCACTTCTTGGGACAAGTTGGTCAGTTGTGCTGTTATAAACATAAGGCAGGTATGTGTTTGGGTCTTTCAAAATGCTTGCTCCTACAATCCATTGGCAGTCTCCTGCAGCTTCACAGGCTGCACTGCTGTTTTGTGCATAACAAGATCTCCAGTTGTTGAGCACACACAAGGACTGATAAACTCCGTTGCTGTTCTGGTTTTGTTCACATATTTGATTCCTGTAATCAGCGCATCCTTCTACAGTGACCTGTCCATTGTAACACCCCAAAACAAAATCTCTGCCTCCCGGCAAGTCTTGTGATTTGCTTAAATCAGAAGCAAGAGTAGCATTTCCCCCATTGTTACTAGTCAGTCCCGTATTATTTCCGAAGATAACTGCATTTGGATTGCTTGGGTCTGTTCTTGCGCACCAGCTTTCACCGTTTACAGGAGCCCTTCCATAATCTGAAACAAATTGCTGTACAAACGGACCTGAAACACAGTTTAGATTTCTGCAGACATAATTTCCGTACTGTGGCTGGACAGAGTCAATGTTCCGGTTATATGCCATGCATGTTGAACTGTTGAATGAATCGCAGTTTCCATTATATTTGGGGGAATTTTGAGAATTGATATTGTTTACATCAACAGGAGAGGGATACGCAACACCGTTTGTTCCCGCAATGTAATTCCAATAGTTAGGGTCGTTGTACTCATTTGCATTGTAAATATTAGCCTGGTTTCCGCAACTATCAACGAAATAAACCTGTGCCTGCCCCGAGAAGCATGTTGTCATTTGTGTTTTTGTGCAATTAACCCCCTGATTTGTCAGATCTTTGTTTGTGCAAAGATAATTTTTGTAAAAAGTTGCGCCCGAAAAAGTTTTTTGCATATTCAAACAATCCTGTTGCGTATCAAATTTGCATGTCTTTCCCGAGCCTGTACTATAAACGCAAGCCCCCTGAACAGTTGGTGCACCGAGAATTGAGCATTGAATCTGGTCAGTAACATCTGCCCTGAATGTTTCCGTTGCGCCTGGATAAAGAGGAGCCATTGCATCACAGTGTGCCTTTGTTGTGATTGAACCTCCTTCATTACCGATTACACAGCATCCTTGCTGGCAGACTGGCGTATTGTCCGGAGAGGTACTGTAAAATTGTCCGCCTAAGCTCGGATCACATGCTGCCTGAGAAGAAGAAAGACATGTCCCCTGATTTGTATTGACGCACGTCCCTACTGCACATTCTCCGGGTCCATTAGAACAAGATGTTTGATAAGTCGGATAATTTGGATCAGCCAGACTCGGGTCAACGTCCTGGCACCAACCAAGAGATGAATGAACAGCGCAAACAGTTGAGCCCTGGGCCGAGATAATTGGGCTGTTCTGTAACACCAATAAACCGGCGATTAAAATGCCAGCCGTCAAAATTACCAAAGCTAGATCTCTCTTTTTTGTTTTCATATTCATTGATTACCTCCGTAACCTGGAGGCCATGCATAACTCCTCGTCGCGAATTGGAACTTTTCTCCCGTATCTAGGTCAGTCAGGATGTATACTTTTGTCCCGTCTGTCTGCAATTTCTTTTCCATCAGCAGATGAGTGTAATACATCATGAACAGAGGTGTATTAGCATCACCGTACTGAACTTCCCATTGGAGTATGCTGTTAGCAATCCCGGACAATTCATAAAGATTGCTGTTAACAAACATATTAAATTCAGTATACCTCTGTGTATTTCCCCTTGTTAATGTCAGTTGGTCATTGAAAGTGACTTTGATCTGGTTTGGAATTAACTCGACGGTGATGTTTCCAGGAATAAGTGAAGCAGTATATCCACGATTCTGATAACTTTTTTGCAGATTGCTGAAGCAGGTATCTGCAGTGGACTTTATGCCGTTAGCAATTTCAGATTCTATGTGTGGTTGAAGCAGAGGCTGTTGCATTGTACACGGCTGCGAATCTTTGTTCGTATAGCACAAGTATTCAACAGGATATGATCTTCCGAGGTCAGAATTATAATAGAGTATGAAATGGCCTGGATTGACGCTTCCTCCCTGAAGTGAAACTTCTTTAACAACTTCATTTATCTTGTCCTGCATGCATGTCTGAATGTAACTCTGGGGGTCTGTAACTATGCCGAATGTAGACTTTATCTGCGGATACAAAAAATAAATTACGGCTGCAACACTGACAATTATGATTCCAAGAAGAATAAAAACAGTCACCTGTCCGCGTCGGGATTTCAAGAATTTAAATTTCGCACTATTCCCCTCTTTTTCATTCATGCTAATCAAATGATGCCCTTATTTAAAAATTCTTTGTTATATTGATTAATATCATCTTCATTTCAATAATCCTTTTAAAATAAATTTTCTTCTGATAAAAATGAGTTTTGAAGATTTCGCTTTTCCTTCCGGAGAAGATTTGATTGGAATGCTTCCGGTTTTATTTCAGGCAGGCAATTACCGCGAGGCTAAGAGAGTAATAGATTACGTCACTTTATTCACGGGAGATAATCATCTTATAGAAGAGGCCCAGAGATGGGCCGAATTGTTAACGGTGGATGGCACAAAAATAGATTTACTTTATCCTTCTTATTTTAATCCATCGTCTCAACTCTCGGAGCAAGAATAAAACTCAATTCAAAATTTTCTGCTTTCAAGTCCATCCTGAGTGGATGGCTCTCTGAAAATTTCAGGATTGTTTTGTCAGTTAGCTTCGCACCCTTTGCAAATTTCTGGAGATATTCAAGGCTATATCTTGATTTTGCGCTTCCTGTTTCCGAAGAGATTTCTGCTTCATCCCCTGAAAATTCCGCTCTCGCAGAATCAAGCCCGCGCGCCTCTATTATGAATTTGCCTTCTTTTATTATGAACGAGCAGGCATCTGCGACAACCGCGCAGTCTTCAACAGAATCAATGAAGTCAATAGAGTTCATCTTTAATGACGAATTAAATTCCATTCTTGAAGATTTCTCAGCAAAATCAACATCTTCCCTTTCTATGTCTATAAGATTGAGCGTGAAATTTCTTCTTATCCTGTCCTGTATCTGTATGCTCAGCAGATTCCCCTTTCTTTCAAAGATTACAGAACCGCCTTGGCCGCATCTTCTCAAAATTCTTTTAAGATTGTCAAGATTTATACCCAGCACCTCAGTCCCTGTTTCAAACTGCGAGAAAGAGCTTTTCGGGATTGTAAAACCCACCATGGCCACGTTTGCGGGGTCTATTGCAGTTATGCTTATCCCGGCATCATTAATCTTCATCCTTACTTCTGTGACAAGTTCAGAGAGTACATCAATAGCTTTGATCAGCAATCCGGGATTATCCAATTTTACCAGCATTTTTGCTCCTTTTATGTTTAATAAGGGGTTTACTTTTAAGCATTATTGTTATTAAGAACAGGATATTTATATAAGTATTTCAGGATTGGATATTAAATGGAAGATCCGCAAAATCTGAAAGAGCAGAGGATAAGAAAAATAACGCATCTTTATTATTCAAGGCAGGACATTCAGGAGGCCATTTTTTCATTTTCAGAAAACAGAGAGGTCATTCCAAGGTACTTTGAGGGATTTGGAAAGCGTCCGGATTCTCTCCAGTACCCCGGAGACATTTTTGAATTTGTAAAAAAAGGGGCGACTTCATTTCATTGCTCAGAAGAGCTTTGGAAAGATCCTCTGAGGATAGAAACAGGAATGAATCCAAAGCAGCTTAATGAAATCAGAAAAGGATGGGACCTGCTCATAGACATTGACAGCAAATATCTTGACTACAGCAAAATTTCCGCGCAGCTTATACTGAAGCTCCTTGGATTTTACGGTGTTAGGAATGTCGGGATAAAATTTTCAGGAAGCAAGGGATTTCATCTCATTGTCCCATGGAAATCTCTTCCGAAAGAAATAAATGGGATAAAGACCTCAGACATGTTTCCGGAGTGGGCCCGGATTGTAACGCAGTTCCTTACAGAATCCATAAAGAATGAGCTTGTGGACAAAATTACTGAACTCTCCCGCCCGAACAAGTACATAAGGGATTTTCAGGTTTCAGGAGAGGTCATGCCGGATTTGATTCTCGTTTCTCCAAGACATTTATTTAGAATGCCTTACTCATTGCATGAAAAAACATCGCGCGCAAGCATCGTTCTTTCTGAAAATGAACTTAAGGATTTCCAGCCCTTAGATGCAGACCCTATGAAAGCAATTGTCAGAAAGTTTCTGCCAGATTCAGATGAAGGCGAGGCATCAAGGTTGTTTCTTGAAGCGCTTGATTGGTACAAGGGAAAATCCGGAAAGAAACAGACGGGAGAAAATTCAGCCGCGGAATTCAAGCCAGTTAAATTTGAAAAACTTTCAGATGAAATGTTTCCTCCTTCTATAAGGAAAATTCTGCTCGGAATAAAAGACGGAAGGAAGCGGGCTCTTTTCATCTTGATAAATCTCTTCAGGTTCATAAATATGGATAAAGAAGAAATGGAGAAGAGATTGTTTGAATGGAACAAAAAGAATTCTTCTCCGTTGAATGAAGGGTATGTCACAACACAACTTTCATGGAGTTTCAGAAAGCCTCCGGTGATGCCTCCGAATTTTGACAAGGATTACTACAAAGGTATTGGAATTGTCCCGACCCCCGAGGAACTTGCATTAAAAAATCCTGTAAGTTACATGGTAAAAAAAAATTTTAAGAAAGAAGCCAAAAATAAATCTCAGAATTAGGTAATTTTAAAAACTTGAATTGGCTGATTTCATGATGAAAAAGAGTGTGCTCCTTATTTCATTTGTAATCTTTTTATTTTCTGTTTTGCCTTTGGTTTTTGTTGGTGCAGATGTAAACAGCACGCAGGTTGATAATGCATATTCTTATCTTTCAAATCGGACAAATTCTGTCGGATGTTCCTCACTTTCAACAAGCCAGCAGATCTTCGATTCCCTTGCAATCGGTGCATGTACAAATTATTTGGTGAACAGTTCTTCAAACGGATGCTGGCCCTATGGTTCATGCACAATAAAAACAACCTCGCAGGGAATTCTTGCCGTTAATAATGCAGGTTTATCTGTAAATCAATCTCTTACATGGCTTCTCTCACAGAGCGAAACAACCCCCCCAAATCTGCTGACATGGTATCTGCAGATAAACAGCAATACTAACACGACGTGTTCTGTTTCTTATTCTTCAAGTCCAGGAACATCTTACTCTCTTGTGATGAATCAGGACAAGACTCTGAGCAGCGGCGCGGGAAATTGCCTGACTCTTTCATCGAATAAATACTGGCTCGTCGTGAATCCCTCGTGTTATGGAACACAGTTTTCGGTTTCATGCGATCAACTTTTTACTCTAAGCAAGTTATACCAGCGGCCGAATTTCCAGACAATTTACATTTCAGGGACTCCGCAGTCTTCAAGTTCAGGAGGGACAATTGCAGATTCAGTAAACTCCTCTTGTTTTAGCACAGGAAGCGGATGCGACTATGAGGGAAGTTTATGGGCTTCTCTTACACTTAGTTCTTTGAATCATGATATTTCCCCATATCTTCCTTATCTCTCAGTTTATGCAGATGACAATTCACAATACCTCCCTTCCGCTTTCCTTTCAATGCTTGATCCATCATCCCCAAGTTATCTGCAGGATTTGCTCAGTTTGCAGAAAACAGTTACAGGTTCACAAAGTAGCCAGTATTACTGGGATGTCTCTGGAAAAGACAGGTATTATGATACTGCACTGGCACTTCTCGCCCTCCAGAACCAAGATGCAGCTGAAAAGACAAATGCAATAAACTGGCTTCTTAGCAGTCAGGATTCGGGAGGAAGCTGGAATTCTGGAGATGTATTAGATACAGCATTTATATTGTATTCTGTCTGGGGCTCAAGAACCCCTTCATCCGCAAATCTTACTGCAGACTGCGTATCGTCAGGACATTTTTGTACTTCTTCCTTTAGTTGCACTCAGGCAGGAGGAACTTTCCTTCCTGGTTATACATGCGGAGGAACTCCGAAGATTTGCTGTTCAGCAAATACAGCAGTGCCATCGTGCGCTGCACAGGACGGCCAAATTTGTAATTCAACGCAAATCTGCCCGTCAGGATATTTAACCAATGCGAATGACACTTTATCATCAGGGCAAATCTGCTGTCTGGCTTCATGCACAATACAACAAACTTCTGTCCAGAGTGATTGTGAGGCCGCAAGTGACAACTGCAGAACACAGTGCCTTAATGGTGAGCAACCATCTCAGTTGAGCTGCAGCCCTACCGGGGGAATCTGTTGTGTTCCATCCCCGTCTCAATCTCCAAATTACGCCTGGATAATTATTCTTTCTGTCTTAATTTTCCTTGCATTGATTGCTCTTGTTTCAAGAAAGAAACTTAGAATGCTGCTTTTGAGATTTAAATCAGGCTCTAAGGGAGGCAAGCCTTCTTCAGCTCCTCCCCGCGGCCCGCCATTTCCGCCTTTCCAGTCTCCAATGACGTTCCAGAGGAGGCAGCCGATAGCTCCTTCGAGGCAACAACCACCGAAATCATCCGCAGAGCTCAATGATGTCCTGAAGAAACTTCGTGAAATGGGTAAATAAATTTATTAATCTGCTTTTTCTGTTTAGAACATGAAATTGGGTGTGATTATTTTATCCTTGTTGATTCTTTTTCCTGCAATTTCGGCAGCCCAGATAAATATGAACCCAAGTTATGCGCAAGACGAGACTCTCATTGCATCAGTTTCGGGAAATTTTCTCAGCCAGATTCAGCAGCAGAATGTCTTGCTCTACAATGGCCATGTCAGGGTTTCATTCATACCGGTTATAGAAAAGATGAATGATTCTTTTTACATTTACGGGCAGCTTAATAATCGCTCGGCAGGAAATTATTCTATTGTCATAAGCGGCGTCAGTTATTTTCAGGGAGCACAGGTGAGCAGAAGTGATATAACAAAGAATTTCACGATAACCAACAGTACCGCTGATTTTTCAGTAGATCCGGGATTTGTTGACTCTGGCGGAAATTTTTCAATAAGCGTCTGGAACCTGAATGAAAATCCGATAACAATCGCTTACTGGACGCAAAATTCAACTTCTTCGGGAAATTTTCTTGAATCTTTATTCGGAAGCAATGCCCCCTCAGGAAGCCAGACAATCCTTCTCCAATCCGGCCAGATAAAATCCGTCTACTTTTCTGTAAATGGTTCTTCTGTTCAGCAACAGTTATATGCAATCCTGGAAACATCAAACACCTCTTATGAGATACCTGTATTCATTGAGCCTTTTCAAAATCAAGATTCATCCGGCAATTCAATAATCCCTTCTTCAGGAATTGAAATACAGCCGTCCGCAGCAAATGTTTCCCTCTCAACAAACTCCACTACTTCAAGATATATCTATATCTACAATCATGATAACCAGTCCTCTGCAAATGTTTCTCTCTCTGTCTCACCTTCCATTTCCCAGTATGTCTCGGTTCCAAATGAAACTTTTGAGATTCCTTATAATTCAAGCATAAAAATAATGATAAACTTTACTTCAGGAGCAGGCGAAGGCATTTTCTCAGGGCAGATAAATGCACTGTCTGCAAATTCAAATTATTCAATGAGCATTTCCCTTAATTTCTCGAACAGCTTCCTTCCGTCAAGCAGCGATACGTCGTCATTATTTCAGACATGCAGCCAGTTAAACGGGAATATCTGCGGCGAAAACCAGACATGCAGCGGCCAGACAACAAATGCGCAGGATGGAGTTTGCTGTCTTGCGACCTGCCGGGCCATTTCCAATGATCAAGCAGGAAAAATAATAGGCTGGACGATAGTTGCAATTATAGTATTTTTATTGATTGCATTTATCATCATGAGATACAGAAAGGCAAGCAGGCCATTTAATCTTCTTGACTTTATGAGAAAAAGGAAGTAATCATTTCTTTTTTGTTTTCTTGCTCACGGTTTTCTTTGAATCTATCTTCTCTATCTCTTTATTTTCTTCCATAATTGTATTGAGCTTGTTTTCAAGTATTGCTTTTTCAACCTGCAAAACCCTTGCAACCTCATCATAGCTGTGGAGCTTTCTTATAAGCTCATTTAGGACTTCATTCATGTCTATATTCGTTGCCGGTATATTCTCAGGAGAGACTATCTCAACATGGGCAGGCATGTATTTGAACATTATTGCAACAAGATTTAGTATGTTTTCTGCTTCCAGTTCTATTTCCGCAAAACTGATGTAAAAATCATTCTGTTCAATTTTGAATTCCTTGTTCGTGGAATCCGCAACACTCGCCTTTTCTTCCATTTTTTTGGGTTCCCTTATGTTGCTGTTTTTCACAGAGATGCCGACTTCACCACCCATCTGATTGATAAGATTCTGCAGTGTATCTGTCAGGTATTTTGGCGGCTTTCCAAGTACTTCTAATATTAGCAATGCTCTTATCTTTTGTTTTTCATCTCTCATTGTCAGGATTATCTGCAGATTTATTTCTCATTTATGAACTCAGTTTTGTAGCTTTTTAACCTTTTTGCGGCAAGCAGTCCGCCGATGAAAAGGCCAAATGCGATCAGCCCGTATAATGCAATCCTATCTGAACTCAGCGGATTTGCGCCTGTTTCTATATCTTTTGAGTTATCCTGGTTAAGCACAATTGCCTCTGTTATCTTCGGAGTAAGAGGGGAATATCTATTTTCAGAATTATTCATGGTTATCGGATGTGCCTGGCTTGGCGATTCATTTTCAGTTATATTGCTCTGATTCGCGTTGCCTGATATTTCTGAACTGACACATGCAAGTCCCTGGCTTTTGATTTTTTCAAGCGTCTTGTTTCCTATTCCGCTTACATCAATCAGGTCATCAACAGACAAAAACGGACGCATCAGCACTATTTTCTCGGCAGTCGACGGCCCCACCATTATAATTTGGTCAAGCTCTTCAAGAGATGCGGAGTTAATATCAATCTGGCCTTCATTGCATGTCGGAAAGACAACCGGGATTAGGAGGATAAAAAACAGGAAAAGAAAAAATATCTTTGCCATAAACTCATAGGTGAGATTTATTGTACCTTTTGTTAAAATCAACATACTCTATTGTTCCATTTCTACCCTCCCTTGCTTTCTTCGCGATAAGTATCCTCGGGAAGATCTTGTTCTCAAGCATCCATACGCACATGCCCCTTTCAACCTTGTCAAGATAGCCGTTTGATTTTACTTCTATGCCGACAATTTCATAGCTTCCGTCTGAATTATGCCGGAAGCACACAAAATCGGGGAAGCCCGTTCCTATGCTCAGGGCTTTCAGATATGGATTATATTTTCTTTTTGCGGGAACAATCTTATTCTTTTCATAATCAACAGTATTGGTCCATTTAGTTACATTCCATCCAAGTTCTTCAAGATTTTGCCTTACCTTTGTTTCAAACCTCGCTCCGGAGGCGCGGCTTTTTCTTCCCTTTTTTGATTTTTCAGAAGATTTATTGTCCTGCATTAAAATAAATGTTCAAGAAAGTTTATATTTCTTGTTTTTACAAGTCTCTTGCCTGCATGGTTCTCCTGTTGTTCGCTTTTGCTCTCTTTATAGCTGCTTCAAGAATTTCTTCAACTTTTCTTTCAAGAGCCGTTTCAACTTCATCAGCAACCCCTGAAATTGCGTTTTCTTTATCAAGTTCTTTTACAATTCTCCTTATGTTTGATTTTATTATGAGGGCCATTTATTATCTTAGATTCAGAAGTTTTTCAATTTTTTCTTTTCCAAGCGCAAGAAGAAAGATTGGAAGCCGCGGTCCGGTGTCTGAGTCTATGAGCATCTGATAAACATTCCTGAAGAAAATCCTTTGCACTTTCTTTTTTTCATCCTCATCCATGCCCTGTTCTTTCGGAATTTCATAAACAAGCGAAGTCAGATTGTCAATCCCCCAATTATCCTTGGCTTTCTCTGCCAGTTCCTTGATTTGTCTTTTTTCTTCTTTATTTAGCTTCCTGAAGAAATCTTTGTTAGGTGTCTTTCTCACTTCTATTTTCATTTCAGGTGCAAATCTCTCAACCCATATTTTGGCTTTCTTAAGCCGCTCGCGCAATTCTTCATCGTCATATTTTTGTCCTGTCTTTTCAAGAATGCTTTTGAGGGACCTTATGTCTCCTTGGGCTATTTGCCCCAATGAAGCTACTTGTCTGAACGGAATTCTTTCTTTTGAAAGTTTTTCTTTCGGGTTTATCTTTGAAAAGTCAAGTTCTCTTTTCTCGCCGATCGGGAGAGAATCATAACTCATCAGACTTCGGTCAAACTCATCATATTGCCTTATTATCTGTGAATCGAAGAACAGTGTTATCGGCCTCTCTGGTTTTACGCGGGTGAATATCCATCTCAGGAGCTCGGGTTCATATATTTCAAGCAAATCACCGGGAGATATCCCCATGCCCTTTGAGCTTGACATCTTATATGCCCCTTCCACACCCACGAACCCATATCCCTGGAAAAATGGCGGATTAATACCAAATATGTCTTTTGCAATTTCTTTTGCGACATCATAGCTGCCTCCCGGAGTTGCATGATCTTCCCCGCCAGGCTCAAAGGCCACGTCCTCATATTTCCATCTCATTGCCCAGTCAACTTTCCAGTCAAGCTTTCCAATATTTTTCTTTGAAATATCAACAGTTTCTTTATTTCCGCATGCACATGAGTAGGTTATCTCATTCTTTTCATCATAATTTATGATTTTTGTATTCAGGCTGCTGCGGCATTTTGAGCAATAAATCTGAAGCGGATAATAGTTCTCTATTCTTTCTTCTGCCATGCCCTGCGTCTTGAATCTTGAGAGAATCTCAGCAATTTCTCGCCTCTTTTTCAGCGCAGTTTTTATTCCAGTATAATACTTATTTGCTTTGTACATCTCCGACTGGTGGATATAGCGCGGCTTTATTCCCAGGGAAGGGAGCGCTTTTTCAAGTTGCTCCTCAAAATGTTTAGCATAAGAGCCATGGCATTTGTATGGGTCCGGGATTTCAGACAGGGGCATGCCGATATACTTTGAAAATGATTCCGGAATCCCTTTTGGAACTTTTCTCAGCCTGTCAAATTCGTCCCATGAGAAAATTATTTCCGCTTCCTTGCCTTTTTCTATGAGCGCTCTGCAAATTAAATCAGAGGTTATAACGTCTCTGAAATTTCCTATATGGACTATCCCGGAAGGGCTTATTCCTGCAGCGCAAACAAACTTTTTCTTTTTTGGATTTTGCCTAATCAGCTTTTCCGCGATTTCATCTGCCCAGTGTTTCGTCTCTGCCATGATTATTCTTTGTCAAGCTCTTTATTTAACAGATGGTCAACAACTTTCTGGAATTTATCCCATCTGCTTACATGAACATATTTTATCTTATTGAACCTATCCTGTAATTTCTGAACTTGCATGAATAAAGGGATAAGGTTCTTGCTCTTAACCTGATACTCTCCCAACAGCTGCTTGACAAGAAGTTCAGAATCAAGCACACAGGTCACCTCATCCGTTGTAAATTTTAGCGCCATTTCAAGGGCTTTAATCAGCGCTTTATATTCTGCGACATTATTCGTGCAGTCATTTATTATCTCAGAATGTTTTGTAAGTATCTCTTCATCTTTTCTTATTATGATTCCTATTGCAGCTGGCCCGGGATTCCCTCTTGAGCCCCCATCTGAGTTGGTGAAAATCATGAATACCTCCAATTCAAACCGAGCACTTCCAGTGTGTGGTCCGAGTCTGTGCATGTCATTTTAAAAATGAAGTACTTTAAATCCTCTGAGGTCCTGAAATTTTTCAGGGATGATTTCAACATCCTGTATCTGTGAATACTTTGGTCCTTTCCTGCAGAGCTCAATCATCTCATTGACTTTTTCAGGATCGCCTTCTGCAAAAACTTCAACTCTTCCATCCTCAAGATTTCTCGTAAAGCCGCGTATGTCAAGCCTCTCTGCATTCTCCTTGATGAATGACCTGAAGAAAACGCCCTGAACAACTCCTTTAATGTATAACCTGACAGATTTTTTCATACCCCTATTTATTCCAGCGAGTTTATATTCTTTTACATAAATGTTTATATACACGAGACTGGCAGTTTAATTTGTGGAATATATTTCGCTTGAGCAGGTCTTGTTGACTTTAGGAGCAGGTGTTGTTTTATCCGGAGCATTATCTTTTGTATCATGCTATCTTCTTCCCAGATCTCTTGATGCAATAGAAGACTATGTCTCAAATCAAAAGTATCTTAATAGGATGAAAAAAGAAGAACTTTCTCTCATCCCCCAGTACAGAGGCTCATAATCCAAACGTCTTTTCCAGTTCTCTCATCTGAAGATATTTTAGGTTGAAATCAATGCCCCTCCTTGTAATTACTATCCGGTTCTCTTTTCCAATTATACTGTTTTCTATTAAGCCTTTTTTCAAAAGCTCATCCAGATAACTTTTCATCTGCTTATGAGAAAGGTTCGCCTTGTACATCAGATGAGTCGGCTTAATCTTTCCCCCTCTTTCGCGGATGATATTTAGCATGTCTGAGATTATATCCATCCGGCTCCTTTTTCTTGCCATGTTTCAAGATTTTTATTATTAATGCGAGAAGTATTATATAACTTACTAATTCTAAGACATCTGCTACGACGGTCATTACATTTGCCTGGGATATAACAAAAAGCAGCTGGCTTACTGCCAAGATAAGGAATGATATTGATAGTATGAGTGTGTTTGAAAATTTGTTCTTTCTGTAAATTGCATAATAACTGTAAGAGATTAATATGAAAAGCATTAATGCAGAAATGTGGAATATGTAATAGATATCATTGCTTATGAACGCCGAGAGAAGTACAAAGTATAGTATGAGAAGCAGGTCTTTTATGGATTTCTCTTTTTGCGGGAGCCTGTAAATGACATAAAGTCCTGCAAGAGTGAGCAACCCGTTTATGAAGATACTGATGTTATAGATTACATCTGTAGATTTCACAATGTGGTACTCTATGATCGTATTTCCTATCGCCGTGGTCACGCTCGTGTCGTAGTACAGTCCGAATTTAGTCATAAGCAGAGCCAGTTGGGCAACGGCGATGAATGCAAACCCTATTCCCAGGTAGAGTATTCCCTTATTTTTATTGAGCTTGTAACTTCTTACGCATAGGATAAAGAACGTCAGCAGTATCAGAAAACTGAAAACATTAATCAAAAAGTCAGGTGCGAGAAACCAGTGTGGCGCAGATATGAATGTAAACCTCATTTTTTTGAAACCCCAAATTTCTTTAAAAGATTTATGGAATACTTTTCCATATCTTCTTTTCAGAGTACCTATTCATAACGGATTTATAAACCTCTCTCTTTGATTTTTCAGCTTAAAGTTAAGTCCCATAATCTTGCCTCAAAATAGGCAAGATTACTCAGGCTTAGTGTGGCCTGTTAAATCCTTCTTCGGTCAAGTTCATTGTTTACAACTGAAACAACATGGCTCGCAAAATATGTCTTAGGCCCTGTTGAAACAATTGTTGAAATCTTTTTCAGCCTTTTGAATTCTTTTTGCGGGATGCCTGTCTGGTCTCCGAGCACAAATGCACAGTTATCACCTATCTTTGCCTTTCTTATATCTTCACCATGCTTGTCAAGTAGAAAGATTTCATTCCCATCTTTAGATAAGTCTTCAACAACTTTCAGAAGGCTTCTTTTCTCAACGAAACATCCCGGAAGAACTTCTGTCTTTTTTCCTTCTTTGTATTTGTAGAGTATCTTCCTTATAAGATTGGATACATCTTTTTTGCTTATGTCCAATCCCGGGACAATCCGGATTTCGATGTGCTTTGGCGGGTCAGGCATTCCGTAAAAAACAAGATGAACCGTCGTGTCTTCCCTGAATCCATGGGAGAGAAACAGACCCGCAATTATTGTATGTATCGCTATATCCATTCTGCCGGCTTGCATTAAATCCTTAAAATTCCCAGAGGTTTGTGCATGTCTTGAGAAGTAAACAAAATGTCTCATGATATACCCTGTTTTTCCATATTTTTATCTTTTATCATCATATAAACTTGTTGAATGAATGGTTCATGACGAACCTATAGGTGTTTATCAATATCAGAAAAATGGCAAATCCGGATAGTTCGCCTGCAAGAGAACTAAAGAAGGGGGAATGATTTTCGGAGAACATGGTTTTTGTAACAAACAACACAGTAGGATAAGAAGCTAATATCGAAATAAGGAACGCGACAGGTGTGAAAAGTGAGAGGTCCTTGGCGAATTTCTTCCTTGAGAATTCCCTGTATTTCTTTTCATCATAAATCCTTGTTGTAAGCCATGAGACAGAGCCCCCGAGTATAGAGCCCCCGAGAGTAGCGAAAGAAATGAATAGGGGGTTTTTTAGTATAAATGAGCTTATGAATCCGAATATCGGCGCACCGAGTATAGCTCCAATCTCTCCGATTAGAATTTCTTTGTTAAAATCTATTACTCTTCGGTTGAGTTTCATACGATGTTTTATTCTGTTTTTGAGGATAAATTTGAGATTTTTCATAGAATTTACCTGTGAATCAGCACTCCAGCAACGACTGAGAGGTCAACAAGAGTCCATAGAAGATAGCTGATAATTATGACTCGTGCCTTGTGGATAATCCCGTAGATCATCCAGAATATCGCCCCCACCGAGTAAGCGATCCATGAAATTACAGAAACTCCGACTGCATCCTCTGTCCAGACGTTTATTATTTGGGGAAGAGAGAGCGCTATACCAAGAAATCCAACAACATAGATGAGTTTGTTAAGTATCCTCTTTTCCTCGTCTTTCTTATTCGGGTTAAACTTCTTTTTTAATTCAGCATGTTGCAACCCAAGAGCGTCATGAACCATTCTTAATGCAATGAAAAATCATTATTAAAACTTTTCAATTCCAAACACAAATTCGGGCCGCGAGAAGGTCTCATTCTCTCGAACAATACGCGCCATCTCTATGAACTTGCCAAGGCAGAATATGCAGACAATGTCATCTCTGTCAAATAGTTCAGAATCTTTCTTATTAACCAGGTCTCTTTTTAGTATTGGTTTGCCGGTGCTGATGTTCCTTAGATTATCTTTCTTTATTTCAACAACAGGATACAACTCAGAAACAATCTCTCCCGGGATTATAATACCCCTCAGTTTACTTTCATTGCCATTTTTGTATTCTTCAGCTGCTTTTTGCAGTTCATATAGACTTATGCTCGGAAATTTAGGGTCATTCTCTTTGAAAATTCCCGCTCTAACTCTTCGCAATTCAAGCATGTGCGCCCCGCACCCGAGATAATCTCCCAAATCAGAGACAAGCTTCCTTATATAAGTCCCGCCCTGAACTTCTGCATGAAACAGCACACTCTTTTCATTTACCTCCAGGATATCAAATCTTTTTATTTCCCTCTCTCTTTCAACTCTTTTAACACGCGATTTTTTAGGGGGCAATTGGCTTATTTTTCCGGTGAATCTTTCCTCTATTGCTTTTCTTATTCTGTCAGCATCTGTTTCTTCATGGATTGTCATGACTCCTATGTACTCTTTATCTTCTCCAAGAAAAAAACCGGTCAGTTTGCAGGCTCTGTTCAGCGCGACAGGAAGAACTCCCGTGACTTTTGGATCCAGGGTTCCAAAGTGGCTTGTCTTCCTCACACCCAAGTTGCTAAGTTCTTTTCTCACAAAATCCGAGACGTTGAATGATGTCGGCCCGGATGGTTTATCCACATTTATTATCCCGAATTCCAGAAGTTCTCTCATGGATTTCTCGGATTTGATCTTTTCAATGTTCATATTTCTCCCTTAAGATATTTCCTCCTCTTGTCTTTTTCGAATTTTTCTATTGCATATCTAAGCATTGTGCGCGGCATGTCCTTGTAGCGTGTTGATAAAAACAATTCAAGAATCTTTTGGTTTCTTTTTCCGATTTCCCTCAGCATCCACCCGACAGCTTTATGCATCAAATCATGCTCATCCTTCATTAAAATATCTGATATGACGAGCGCTTCTCCGAAATCTTTCTCCTTGATGAACCTATATGTTGACACAATTGCTATTCTCCTGCACCATAAATTATTGCTCAAGGCCAGGTTCCTCAAAACATCAGACTTCTCTCTGTATGCAAAATCTCCCGGAATATGCGGGGCAGAAACATCAACAAGGTCCCAGTTATTTATGCCGGGCATGCTCTTTAAATAAAATTCAAAGATTTTTCGCCTATCAGAATAATCTTTTCCTGATTTTTTATACATCTCTACGAGGAGTATCAGTCCAATCATGCGATATTCATGAAATTTGCTGTTCATGAGCTCGGTGATTTCATTAAGGGGGATTTTAGTGTACTTTTTTGCAATCTCTCTTAGACGCGGCATGCTTATCCCAGCAAAGACATCTCCCTCCCCATAATCTCCGCTGCCCGTCTTGAAGAATCTTGCAGATGCTTTTGCACCCTCAGGATTGCTTGCTCTTTCCAGATCTTCTCTTAGCTCTTCAATCATAGTTTATCAATCCCAAACCCTTTTAAAAATATAATGACTGCTTACAGAATGAATTCGGAAACTGCGCTTGAGCAACTCGGGATGCTGGATAAGCTCACAAAGAACATGCGCCTGGCAGCGGAAGAGTGGAAAGATGATTGGCAGACGCTGATATCAATAATATTATCTGCGCGGACCAGAGATGAAACGACAATAGCGGCTGCGAATAAACTTTTCAAAGAATTTCCAAACGCAAAAACTCTTGCAGGTTCAAACTCTAAAGATATTGAGGAGATAATAAGACCTGTTAATTATTACAAAACAAAATCGCGAAACATAATCGCCTGTTCAAAGAGAATAATTGAAGAGTACAAAGGCAAGGTGCCAAAAGCAGAAGAAGACTTATTGAAGCTTCCCGGTGTCGGGAGAAAGACAGCAAACGTATTTCTTTCTGAAATCGGAAAAGATGGCCTCGGTGTTGACACGCATGTTGCTTACATCTCGCAAAAGCTTGGCTGGACAGAAAACTCAAACCCGCATAAAATCGAGATGGATTTGAAAAGTTTATTTCCGCAAAAAGAATGGAAGAAGGTAAATCCAATCCTGGTAAGATTCGGAAAAACCTATATCAGTAAAAAGAAGCAGGATGAAATGATAGAACAGATTAAAAAAGGGAACTTATCTTCTCCTTGATCTTGAATGTCTTGAACTCCTTCTGTTCACATGTCTTTCACTTCTGTGCTTCTGGAAGAAAAGTATATAGATTATCGGGAGAATTCCCAAAGTATTGAATATAAATATGCACACAAACCATGCAACTTGTTTATTCCTCCCGCTTTTCCACAATCCGATTGCCTTCCAAACAGAATCCCAAACGCAAACCAGGATTAGAAGGAAAATCATAGCAGGTGCAACACCCCAGAGCAGATATGGATTTATCATCGTATATACAAAAATAAACGTAATGGATTTAAATACTTTTTGTCTTTGTTCTTTCAATGGAAAACCTTGTTGAAGAGATTGAAAAACTGAAAGATTCAAACATAAAACGAATTATTGATTCCCGAATGAAAGAATTTGAAGAGCTTGGAAAAAAAGAGGGGAATGAAGTCTTTAGGGAACTATGTTTCTGCCTGCTGACTGCGAATTTTTCTGCAAGCGGGGGAATAAAAATGCAAAATGCGATTGGGAATGGGTTCTTTATACTGAATGAAAAGGAATTAGCGGAAAAACTCTCGGAACTTGGACACAGGTTTCCCAATGCACGCGCAAAATTTATTTTTGAGGCACGTAAATATAGAGAAAATCTAAAAGAAATCCTTGATTCGTTTGATGATGAAATTTCGCTGCGCCTCTGGCTGGCAGAAAATGTTAAAGGGCTCGGAATGAAAGAAGCCTCGCATTTTATGAGAAACATCGGATACAAGAATGTAGCTATAATTGATTTTCATATCCTGGACTTATTGGAAAAGTTTGGATTAATTGAAAAGCCAAAAAGCAAGTCATTAACAAGGAAGAATTATCTTGAGATAGAAAACGTTCTTCGCGAACTTGCAAAAAAATCAGAAACAAATCTCGGTGAGCTTGATTTATATCTTTGGTTTAAAGAGACTGGAAAGGTGCTGAAATAGATTATTTCTGTAATGCCATTCTTCGCTGATGTTTAGGGAGATTTGAAGATTGTTTTGTCTCTTTCTTTGACATCTTCGCTGCTTCTTTCTCCAGTTTTTCGCTTGCTTCAATGCTTGCCGCTTTTTTCTCTTCTTTTTCTTTTGTCTCTTCAGGAGTTCCCTCTGCCTTGGATTCTTCCTTTTTCTGCGCAGCTTCTCTCAGTTTTTCCATTGCAGATTTCTTCTTCTCAACGATTTCCAGAGCCTTCTTATCTCTCTTCTCAAATCGTGCTTTCCTGAACTTCATCTCTTCCGGCATTTCGGAAAGTTCTGCTTTTACGACACCGTCTTCTTTTATTGCCCTGACTTTTACCTTTGAAGGGGGGTTTTTTATTCCTCTTCCCCAGACAAATTCATTAAGAAATTTATCAACAAGAACCTTGTTCAGATCCCCGTCTCTTATCTTCATGTGCCTGACAAGAAACTCTTTTATTGCCTTGACAGCACGGTTTGCTCTTTTATACCGGGCAACATGCTTCCATTTGACTCTGAGCGGAATGATATATTCTCTTTCAATTCTTTTATTATCTGTTTTTGTCTCTGCCATTTTATGTTTAGCCCATATGTGACTTTCTTATTTTCCTTGGTTTAATATGCAACTTTGTCCTTCTCCAGCTTCTTCTGTACGCTGTCATAGCGGACGGATGAACTCTCTTTCCCATGCCGTATTTCTTAAGCACAGCCCAAACTGGTGCCCACTTTGTCTGCCTGGCAGCCTTCATCAATTTTATCTTTTTAGAAGAATCATTTTTCATTTTATCTCCTCCAAAAATCTTTTTCCCTTTTCGGTCATTTGCCTTCCGGGTTTTCTGCTTTTTACTCCTCTGACTGTCTTTGCTATTTCTGTGAAGCCCGCCGCATCTGACTGCTGGAGAATTAACCTTATTATTTTCCCCCCAGATTTTCTGAATTCTTCGGGTTTGTAACCTCTTGATTTTCTTCCACCATATCTCGTTCTTAATCTGCTGACTCCAACTATCTGCTTTTTGTAAACCTGCCTTAAAATACTTGCAGCTCTCCTGTGCCAGAAATCCAGGTCTTCTATGGGCCTTTGCTTCGCAGCTCCTGACTTTACGAATTTTATCCAGTCTGGCTCCTTGAATTCAGGGACATTCTTCAGCGCTTCTGCTAGTTTTGTATTATACTCCTGCGCATTCAATTCATACACTGGGTTTTCCATTATGCAAAATTTCCTATTTTGTATCCGCAGACTTCCTGTTGAGGACAGGGAAAAATCGCAGATTTTTCTTGCTCGCCTTTCCTTACGGAAATAGATAGAAACTAATGTTTCTTTCAGCCGAAAATTATTAAGAAAAGTGATTTATAAATTTATCTAACCGGCTTTCTCCATTTCTTTATTGCAATGGTGAAGCCGATTATTTTTGTACTGTAGTTCTTTCCGAGAGATTCCAGGATTTTGTCAGCCATTTCACGGACATGGGACTTTTCATGTCCCGCGCTTTTCAGTACAGATATCCTGATATTGGTGTGATTTTTGAAGTTGGTTTTTAGGCTATCAATAAAATTGTCTGTAAGCCCGCTTTTCCCTATCTGCATTTCAGCTTGGTTTATCATAAATAAGAATATAAACCACATCTTATAAAAGTAATTAAAAGAAAATCAAGTGAAAGAAACCTCAACTCTCCAAAAGGAAAGTTGATAAGAAAACCTTGGTTTGCTTATGCGTCGTTAGTTTATCGGCAGAATATTGGCTTCCCAAGCCAGTGAGCCGGGTTCAATTCCCGGACGGCGCATTCAGAAACTCTTTAATTCTCCTGTTTTAAGATATGGATAAGAGTAATAATCTTTAATCGGTTTATTCTCTATAACGATTTCAAGACATAAAAGAAAATTCTTATGCCCACAAATTAGAACTGTTTTATCATTATATTTCTTTTTCAAAAAAGACAGAAATTTCTCTGCTCGTTTATATGTATCTAAAATTGATTCACCATTCTTGGGGCGAGTAGCGATTTTATTTAGTTGATTTTCCTCACAATATCTTTGAAAATCTCCCATTTTACTTCCTGTAAAATCCCCCAAGTCTCTTTCAGAAGTAAGTTCGGATATGACAACTTTGGGCTTTGCTTTTAATGTATTCAAAAAGGGAGCAATAGTATCTAATGTTCTCTTTAATGGGCTTACAATAAAGACGTCTATTTTATACTTCTTTAGTCTGGACATTAATCTTTTCGCTTCTTCTTTTCCCTCTTTCGTTAACTCACTATTCATCCTGGAATCTGCACTCTTGATTTTATTGCTTACAGATTCTGCATGTCTTAGTAATATCAATTTCATCCATTAAACCTCTCAATGTCCTCTTTCTTCACCTTTATAGTTTCAAACTTTTTTACCCCGAAAGTTCCGGCTTTCATGCCGCGCGACTTGAAAATATCCTTTCCCAGAAATTTATGGACTTCAACATCATTATGGTTCTTCTTCCAATCTCTTGAATATCTTGCGCAAAATAATGCCGCCTCCCTAAGGTCCTCAGCATTCGCTTTCCCCTTTACATTTACAAACGGGCTCCCGGCAGAGGCTGTATGGAAGACATACTCGTCAGGCGAAACCTGCTTAATAAGCTCTTCATTGTTGTTCTCATCTTTTCCGCCGATGATTAGAATCCCGTTTTTTGTAATTAATCTCCTGAACTTGTTATACACGTTTGATGAATTAACAATAAAGAGGCATCTCTTTTGGTCCTGCCGGGTTATCCTCTCATAAGCCTCTTTAAACTCAAGCCAGTCATACGCGGAATGTTCGTGCGAATCCATCTTTATTTTTCCTTTTCCGACTTCT
This sequence comes from Nanobdellota archaeon, assembly GCA_028867075.1. Classification (GTDB taxonomy): domain Archaea; phylum Nanobdellota; class Nanobdellia; order Pacearchaeales; family GW2011-AR1; genus JAKLIN01. The sequence goes on from JAGWGZ010000010.1 coordinate 27,512, forward strand.
ACAGCATACAATGAGTATGTTTGTCCGATGAATCCCGGGCGATCAGGCAGCTTTTTCGGATATCTATACTTCCCATTCACGTTGAATTTTTTTATCTGTCCGATTATGTTCAGCCCGGTCTCCTCTTTAACGCCGCGCCTTACAGCATCTTCTTCTTTTTCATTTTCATTAAGCCCTTCCTTTGGAAATTCCCAGCCTTTCCAGTGCAGCTTTCTCTTCAGGACAAGATATTCAATCTTGTTTCCCTGTTTTGAATAGACTACAATAAAAACCCCCAGCCTGTAAACTCCCGAACCCATCTTATACTTTTTTTATTATTGGCCCCCTGTCTGAATCTTCAATTAAATATCCTGATTTGTTTATCCTTCCACGAATCTCATCTGCTTTTTTCCAGTCCTTCCCCTTTCGTGCTATTTCCCTCTCTTCAGCAAGTTTTGAGATTTCTTTTGGGATAATCTCATTATCAGAGAGCACATTAAAAATCCGGTCCACATCCCTTATGAATTCATAGCTTTTCTTTCCCCCGCTGTTCTTATTCACTTCCCTTACAAAATCAAAGATCACCTGAAATGCTTTTGAGCTGTCAAAATCATCATCCATCGCCTCTTCAAAGTTCTTTCTTGCCTTTGCAACTAGTTTTAGGTCATCTTTTTCCTTGCTATTTCTCAGTTTGGCGGCGAAATCATTCAGCCTTCTGAGGGCATTTTTGCTTTGTTCCAGTTTTTTATACGAAAAGTTCATCGGAGTCCTGTGATAATTGGATGCAAATAAGAATCTCAGGGTTTTAGCGTCATATTTTTCAAGTGCTTCTCTTATTGTGATGAAATTCCCGAGCGATTTTGACATTTTCTGTTTGTCTATGTTAAGAAATGCTATGTGGATCCAGTATCTTACAAGCGGTTTTTTTCCAGAGATAGATTCCATCTGCGCAATTTCCGCCTCATGATGCGGAAAAATCAAATCCATTGCCCCGCCATGAATATCATACTGCGGCCCGAATTCTTTTTCAGTTATCGCTGTGTCTTCAATGTGCCATCCCGGCCTTCCCCGCCCGAGGGAGCTTTCCCAGTAAGGATCTCCTTCCTTATAGAATTTCCAGAGGCAGAAGTCTCCTTTATTTCTCTTTTCTTTGTTCTCGTCTATCCGCGAAACGGCATCTTCTGCTTCTTCAAATTTTCTCTTTGCAAGTTTCCCATAATCCTGGTCTTTTGAAAGGTCAAAATAATATCCATCGCTGATTTTGTATGCATATCCTCTTTCAATCAACCGTTTTACTTGGCTTTCAATTTCCTTTATGTAATCCGTGGCTTTTGCATACTTGTTCACAGAATCAACCCCCAGACTTTTCATGTCTTTAAGGAATTCTGATTCAAATCTTTTTGCAAGTTCCGAAGGAGAAATGTTTCTTTCCCGCGCTCGGTTTATTATTTTGTCATCTATGTCTGTTATATTCTCCAGATAGAAAACCTTGTATCCTTTCCATCGCAAGTACTTCACAATTACGTCGAACTGGATAAATGTTTTTGCATGGCCGACATGTGCAAAATCATAAACAGTCGGTCCGCAGGCAAATAGATTGACTTTTTTTCCATTGATCGGCCTGAAGGTTTCTTTTTTTCGTGTCAGCGTATTGTATATCTTAAGCATAAGGTAAGAAGGAAATTCAAATTTAAAAATTTAGCCAATCCAATTATTGAATTTTTACATATACGTTCTGGGAGTTAAACGGTACCGATGTAGCTGAACCCTGGAGGGTTTCATTCACACTAAGCAGGAATGTTATGGTGCACGGAGATGCAGAGCTTGTATCGAGCAAAACCCTTGAACCCTGCGCACTGCTTATATCCCCACCGTTGAGGGAGAAGCTGCCATGACTGCTGATGAGGTACTGCTGCACCTGCGCAACTGTCGCACTTCCGCAATTATGAACATCTGTTGCCTGGACGCCCCATGTAAAAGTTGCAGGATTGGGGTCAGAATTCTTTACTGAAAATGCAAATCCTCGCGGAGTCGTGTCTCCTTTGCTTAATGTGATAACATTTGTCGTAGGATAGACTATAAGGTTTTCATTCCCGCTGGTGAACAGCTGGTTTATCTGATCCTGAATAGCATTGCTGACCTGGTCAATTGCGTTTGTGCTGCTTGAAAAAATGGTTCTTATCAGAACAAGGGCAAGAACAAGAGTGACTACAACAAGAACTATCGTTACAATAGTTGTCATGCTCATT
>JAGWGZ010000001.1 GCA_028867075.1 Nanobdellota archaeon
AGCACAACTAAAACAGATCCTTATCAAATTCAAGACTATCTGAAACAGCACTTATCCGGAATGAACTATCTGACAATAATGGCTGCGTCCTCAATGGTTCCGATAAGGTCAGGCTCTTCACCGGAGCCTCCTCTTGATAATACATTCACTTCCCAACTGTTGTACGCACTATCCTCCGAACTGGATTTTACCCCCTCACTTGACCCGTCTGTTTATGCAGACGTAAACGGTGATCATAAACCTGATGTTGCTGTTGGAAGAATAGCGGGACTGGGCACAGCAGATGTCTCAGGTTATATAGCCAGAGATTTATTTTATAATCAGATAAGTACAAACAGCAAAAATAAGGTGCTCCTCATGGGAAGCTCGTTTTATGGGACTCTCGCAAATTTAGTGATGAACATCGGAACTTATTTTAAGGATGCGGGATACCAGAACACAACTCTCGCTTCTTCAGAGAGTGAATACTCATTTGATTCATCCAACTTAATCGGTCAGGGATTGATATTTTATGCAGATCACGGGGACTCCTTTATAATAGGCGGGATACACTCTGAAGAGATACCTCTTTTAGATAATTCCCTGTTTGATGTCGCAGCATGTGACACTGTTTCATCACAAACTGCAAATTCATTTTGGTCATGGGCAATAAGAAAAGGTTCTGTTGGATACCTGGGTGCCGTAAGCACGACGTTCCTTGATACGGATTCTATAGATTTTCTCAATGGCGTCTATTATGATAACAGTTCTTTGGGGGTAGCATTCAAGAACTCCTACAAGTTCGATTGGTTTAATGAGATGACTACTTTGATAGGCGACCCTACTTTTAATATTCAGCCGCCGCATAAGCTTAACCAGAAGATTCAGGTTACTCTCGCAAGTATTTTTTCAGTAATCTGCACCCCACAGGGGAACTTCTGCGGGTTTGGTCAGGTTCTATGGCATTGTTGTCCGGGAAATACTTGTCAATGGTTTACATGTCAATCATGTCTTCCATCAGGAACAACCGTTAATTTACTCACACAGGGGAATTGTTGCGGAAGCTGGACCTGGGCTACAAGGCAGGATGCAAATTTCTGCTGTTATAATAAGCCGACTTATGCAAGCCAGGATGCAAATTTCTGCGGCTGGTGTGCTAACGGGGCAAGTTCTTGCTGGCCCTGGGATTGGAGGGCAGGATGGGATGCAGCTCATTGCGGAACTCACAGTACTCAGCATTATGATTGGGGTTGCTGGTGGAACGCAAATTATTGCGGAACGAGCGCAGTGAATGACCATAAAGTATGCACCTAGATAAAATGAAATTTAAGAAAATTATGAAAGAGGGGAAAAATTTTATTAACGGTAGTTCTATTTTTTCTCTTATGGGGAATAAATCTTTATTTTTATCCTTTATTTTTATTCTGTTCTTCATCCATGGCGCTTTTGCATTGTCTGTAAACATTAGTATGGCTCCCTCTTTTAATACGGGAGATGAAGTGTCTTTTAATTATACCATGTCTTCAGATACTTTAGTCTCAGGGCAATATTTCATTTGGGTTTCCTGCCCAAGTGCGCCGAAACCTTTGGCTAACATTATTAACTTCACTCTGCAGCCTAATCAGCCCGCCATACAATCTTATGTTTATCTCTCAAATCTCTCTGATGCGATTGATCCGCAGGAATGCAATGCCACAATTTATGTAATAAGCCCTCAGGGGTTATTGCAGCAATCTCCTTTTTATTTAAACACAAATCCGAGCTTCAATTTCAGGGTTTTAACCTGCGCAGATGCCCCGTGCAATGTTCCTTCAACTGTTTTTGCCCTAAATGATAATGTTTATCTCAAATATCTGTCTGACTTCCAGGGATTGTCTCTTCAATCTTCGCTTACTTCTCCCGACGGTAAGATTCAAACTCTTGTGCTTCCGGCAACAATATCGGCCAGTCAAATTGGCTTATATAACATTTCTATTATTGCTTCAAAACCAGGATACAAAACAATAAGCACTCAGATGCAGTTTAATGTTATAAGCCAGGAGCCCCATATTGGATATACAAGCTTAGTCATTGAAAAACAGCAGATCCAAAAAAATGCTGCTGATAATTTAATAAGAACCATCCTGATTGTTCTCGGGGGAGTTATCGCATTAGCAGTGATTGTTCTTATCGTAGTCTTTCATTTTCTGAAAAGAAATAAGAGAATATCATAGGGTTCTCTGAAATTCCAACCCGCTTTCGGAGGATAAATCTTTTTTTATTTCCTCAATTGCAGAGTGCATCTTTTTTTCCTTTCTTCTTGAAACGTAATAATATGATTCATCACGGGTCTTTTTTGTTATCAAGACTATAAGTTTTCCTTTTTGCAGACGGGCCGTTCGTCCCGCACGCTGAATAGCGCGAATTGCAGATGCCACAGGCTCATAGAAAACAACCAGGCTCACTTCCGGAATATCAAGTCCTTCTTCACCGATGGAGGTGGCACACAAAACATTTATTTTTCCGGATGAAAATTCTTCAATCGTCTTTTTTTGCTCTTTTTGGCTCAATCCAGTGTCTTTCTTTTTCAGCTGGCCGACGAATATTCTTGCGTTTATCCCGCTAAGTCCATTAAGCTTTTTTGCGATAAGGGAAGCGGTGTCTCTGTATTGGGAGAAAACGATCACTTTCATGGACGGAGAACTGGACTTTTCTGATTCTATGAGGTCCACCAATTCAGAGATTTTTGGGTGTTCTGCGCCATTTTCAAGCAGTAACTTTGATTTTACCAGCGCGAGATTAAAGCCCGGCTTTTTGACAAGAAACTGCACCGCTTTGCTTTTTGATTTATCAGATTGCTCAACCAAATCTTTCAGATAGCTGTTGAATCCAAAGAGGGTTTGTGTCTCAATAAGTTCAAGTGCATGCTGGAGCTTTATTGCGCTTGCGCATGCAGACATTCCCTTCAGCAGGTTGAAATTCCTGTTTCCATTTGAGATCATCTTTATCAATTTAGCCTGCAATTTAATGAGATTGACTTTCGTCGGTATTTCATATAGCAAACCGCGCGATTTAAGTTCATCAATGTACTCATCATGGATTCTCCTTATTATTTCCCTTAGTTCTATAAACTCCGAAGGCAGGTCAACCTGGATTTTCTCAAACTCAAGTTCCTGCAAGTTGTGCTTTATGTCTTCGCTCTCCCGCGTTCTGAGTTCCACGTCTTCTATCGAGAGGTTTTTGCATATCTCTCTTATTTTTGCCGTATCAGAACCCGGAGATGCCGTTAGTCCAAGAACCCTCTGATGCAGTGCATTTTTCCTATACTGTTCAGCGACATAAGTGTAATCATAATTCCTTATGCATCTGTGCGCTTCGTCCTCTATTAATAAGCTGACCTCTGACAGGTTATAGAGATTGTTCCTCAGATCATTTGCAATGCACTGGGGTGTTGAGAATATCACATCTGCACTCTTCCATATATTCTTCCTCTTTTCAGCAGATACAGAACCTGTAAAAAGTTCCAGGCTTCCGAATAATTCAGGAAGATGTTCTTTGAAAAATTTCAGATGCTGCTCTGCAAGCGGTCTCGTCGGAGCCAGAAAAAGTATCTTTTCACCCGGAAATCTTTTGCTCCGGTCTATCGCAAGCATAAGGGCAATAAGTGTTTTTCCCAGCCCGGTAGGCAGAACGACAAGGCAGTTCTTGTCCCTGCAGGTTTCAAATATCTTCTGCTGATAATCTCTTGGAGAAATCTCTTTTAAAAATTCCATTTCAGTGAAAAATTCAGGGAGTATAAATAATTTTATGCTCTAAATTACAGAATGAATATCATAAAGAACAATCCGATGCCGACCAATGCTGCAAGGAAACTCCATAAGACTATATTTCCGAAGAATATCTTGTTTCCGTCAAGATTTGAGAATGGGAGAATATTGAAGAGGGCATAATAGATGTTCAGTCTTGAAAATTCAGTGAACCCGACGAGATATCCGACGACCGCAAACAAGAGGTTTGCAGCTATTCCGGCCGCGGCAATGTAACCCATGTGCTCTTCTGTCATCTCGGAAAAAGTGTAAAGTCCGTGGCGCCTCGCTGAACGGGATGCTTTTGGTTTTACATCAAACACAAGCGAAGCCATCCAGACGAAGCCATTTATCGGGAACAGGATTATTTTTGAGACAAGAGGAAGAATTGCGCCGATTGCGAAAGGCCTTTTGAAGTGTCTTCTTTTCCTTATTCCATATCCTTCAATTTCCCATAGCCTAATTTCAGTTTCGGTTTCAAGATAAAATCCTATGAGCTTCTTTGCTATCACGTTTACAGCAATCACGCAAAAGACTGCGAGAAGCGTCCAGAGGAAAGCGATGAATCCTCCGAGGATAAGATTTACGGAAAATGCAATGACAATTGTTGAGAGGAGGATTGCTATGACCTCATTCGTCTTGATCATCCTGGTGTTAGTGTTCTAATTCTTATAAATTTATTCATGTCCTGCTTTTTTGCACCCTTTCATCCGCGTCCGGATTTTATCAGTCTGCTACTGAAACTATCAAATAGAGAACGGAAAAGTATTTAAATATTTGACACAGATTATTCACATGAAAGTCAGAAAAATTACAGAAGTTTTGGGTCTTAGGGTCTATACAGACACCGGAGAATTCTTCGGAGAGGTTGAAGAAGCCAATATTTTTGAGAACAGGATTGACGGATGGAGAATCCGTGTTGGTGGAGGCGTTTCCTCTCTGATTGGGGGCGCTCGCGGAGTTATCATTCCGCATCAATTCGTGAAATCAATAGGGGATGTTCTCATAATAAGCTCCTCTGCATTGCCAAGCTCGCCCGAATCTGATTTTGCAGCTGAAGGTTTGGCGTAAATAGAATATGGCCGCCCAAATATTATTGCAGAACTCAATTTTTACAACATTTATCCTGCCATTTTTGCTTATTTTCTTTATATTGTTCGCTGTTTTGCAGAGAACAAAAATTCTTGGCTCGGACCAGGGGCAGCTTAATGCATTTGTTTCGTTCATAATCAGCTTAATTTTTGTGGCTGCATTCAACTATTCGACAGTCATCAACAATCTTGTGCTCTTCCTTTCAATAGCGCTCGTGATAATTTTTGTAGCTCTCATGATATGGGGATTTGTAAGTAATGAAGAAAAAGGATTTAATTTTGGGGAGCACAAGGTCATAAGAATAGTCTTTTTCATCGCATTGTTTATTGCTGTTGTCTTGGCTGTTCTGTGGGCATTTGGAATACAAATAACCGGAGGTTCTGGAAGCGTAACTGATTTCTTATTCAATCAGGTATGGAGCCAGCCATTCTGGACAAACCTGCTTTTCATAATTCTCATAGCTGCTGCACTTGCAATTGTCCTCGGAATAAAGTCTGGGAAATCTTCATGATTCTTTTTAGAAACATATTTAAAGAATAGATGGATAATTTCGTAAAATGATCGGTGGTTTTTTGGATGCGGGAATTTTATTGAATCAGGGCTTTCAGGGATTTCTCAACAGCCTCGCCGATGTCGGCTTTTTCAGCTATGCACTGCCTTTTCTTTTGATATTCTCTCTTGTTTTTGGAATCCTTATAAGAACCGGGATATTCAAAGAAAATAAAGGAGTCATCTCGATTATTGCGCTTGTTGTTGCACTTATGGCTTTGCAGTTTAATACAGTGCCTGAATTTTTCTCAAAGATTTTTCCGAGCATGGGTATTGGACTCTCAATAATCCTTGTTATCCTGATAATAATCGGTCTGTTTACTGATCCAACAAAACCGGCAATTACAATCACCTTGTTTGTTGTCGCTGCTCTTGTGGCCCTTGTCGTTATCGTAACCAGCTCCGGACTGGATGTCGGAACCTTTGTGCAGAACAATCTTGGCGCTACTGGTGGAACGGTCCTTACTATAGCGATTATCGTTGCAGTTGTTATTGCAGTTATAAACTCAGACAAAAAAAGAGAGCGGAAAATAGAGTATCACCCGATTATGTTTAAAGAATAATTTTTAGATATTGAATAATAAACCCGCTGCTTTATCAGAGAGATATCATTTGAGGATTATCTTTTTGATTTTGCATTCTTTTGTCTTTCTTCTGTTCTCTGTTCAGCGGATTTTCTCTCTGCAAGAGTTGCCATGGGTGCGAGAGTTTTTGTAAATGAATCCTGCATCATTGACATCTCTTTTTTTATGCTCTCCAGCGCTCCTCCATAAGAGCCGACTTTTTCAAGAATAGCTGATTGTAATCTATCAATAATTGACTCTATTCTTTTGAGGCGTTCATTCATATTCTCAAGACGCGACTGTGCAAGAGAGCGGAATTCGTCCATCGAATCTATCTTTTTCGCGATGTCAGATATTTTCTCATCAAATACCTGTCCGGAGATTTCAACAATAGTGTCTGTTCCTGTTTGTTGGGCAGAATAATCTTCATACCCGCCCTGCGAGAACCCCTGCTGCGGGTAATATTCCTGTGGCTGAGGGGCGTAAACCTGGTTTTGATCATAACCATAGCCCTGCTGAGTCTGTTCCGGTGTGTAAACATCCTGTCCTGAATTTTGCGAAGGAACAGGGACATCATCTTCTCCCTGAACGTCCGAGACCGCGCTTCTTATTTTTTCTCTGTCCAGTGCATCTTTTATGTCCCTTGCCGGAATACCCTGCTGTTTTAGCTCTGATGCAATTTCGTCATCTGAAATCCCCCTGTTTTCTCTTCTCATCTGCGTGATTTGGTCAAGGACACTCATTGCCTCTTTCCCCCGAATGGCTGGAACATCCTCATTTGTTTTGCAAGTATCTCAACATCATCTTTTCTGGCAAATTTTGAAAACTCATCAGAAGCTGTGTCAAGGAAAGAAATAAGCCTTTCCATGTCTCTTTTCAGGGATTCAATCTCTTTTTTAATTTCGAGTATGTCCCGATTATTCTTCTCTCTTATCTCAATCAGATTTTTCCCGATTAACAGGAGCTGATTTTTCAGTATCCTTTGTTTGTCTTCAAAATCGCGGATGCGCAAATTTGCATCAGCATAATATCCAGAATAATCTGCCTGACTGCCTGCCATGCATCCTGAAAGTTTGAATAGTTTAAAATTGTTTTGTTTCTTCCAGGGAAAAAATGTGAAAATCACATAAAACTTTAAATTAGAAAGTTTACTGATTGTATATATACAGATGCAATAAAAAGAGCGACATGCTTTAATTAAACAAAACAGCCCCATAAAACAGATGAACTTCAAGGAAGGAACAGCACTTTATTCATATGAATCTCAAAGAGAAGGAAGCGAGGACGTATTATACGTGAATTATCTCGGGGCGCCATTCATTCCTAGCATAGCAGACTCGCCTGAAGTAATGGAGCGAACTGTTGACGCACTCATAGAAAATCCAAATGTTTCGCGAATTGTATTTGTTCAGCAGAAGAATTACAATTATGACTTTTCTGAGACTTCTTCTCTCCTTGAAATTGCACAACTTTATGTTTATCTCATAAGGCAGGAAAGAATTCTCTCACGCGAGAAACTTGCTGCCGGGAATGAGCAACTTTTCAGCCAGAGATATAATGAGATATTTTCATTTCTTTATCGGCTCAAAAAAGACCCCGTTCTTGCCTATGTGGAATTAAGGAATAACCTCGTTGAATCAAAAGTAATGCTTGAAAGACTTGGACCTCAGGAGAAAATAGATCAAGGAAATTATCTCAGGCTGATAGAAAAGATTTTTGCAATGCTGCAGGATTGCAGAATGATTCAGGGCATTCTGGATTATCTCAAAGATTACCAAAAAGGGGACAGGGAGATTTACCATAAAATTCTTGAGCCCGATGTAATCCCGAATTTCACTTTCACAAGGCTGGTTTCCTCAATTCCTGAAGATGCAGAGATAATAGACCAGTACATAATATCCAGCGAAGATTATGACCAGTCAACAGTCACAATACTGAAGAAAGGAAATGATTCAAAATTGATTTATCATATTGTGCCTCCTGAAAATTCCCTGGGCGAGGACCAGAACCGCCTGCTCAATCTTGCAAGGAATGTTCTTATTGAACACCAACCGAAGGCAGAGGAGTTCACAGACACGGAAAGGACGAGGCAGGTCTTCTTTAACATAGCGAAGGATTTACTTCAGGATCTTGCTCAGAATCAGAGCATCTCTCTTGATTATTCTGATTTGAATAAACTCTCAAAGATTCTTGTGAGACACACGATTGGATTTGGGCTGATAGAAGTCTTGTTGCAAGACAAAAACATACAGGATATTGTTCTCAATGCGCCCATCCCCATGACTAATATCTTCTTGAGACATCAGGTTTATGACGAATGTTATACCAACATCCTGCCCAGCCAGGAGGATGTTGATTCCTGGGCTGCAAAATTCAGGATGATTTCAGGGCGACCATTGGACGAGGCAAACCCTGTACTGGACACGCAGCTTGAGATAGACAAGATGAGGGCGAGAATTGCAATAATACAGCAGCCCCTTTCTCCAAATGGACTTGCATATGCAATAAGAAGGCACAGAGAAGAGCCATGGACATTTCCGCTTTTTATAAAAAACAGGATGATGAATCCTCTTTCGGCCGGACTTATGAGTTTCCTTGTTGATGGTGCGAGAACAATGCTTATTGCAGGAACGCGAAGCTCCGGAAAGACTTCTTTGCTAGGAAGCTTGATGCTGGAAATCTTGCCCAAAGTAAGGGTGATTGTCATTGAGGATTCTCTTGAACTGCCCCTGGATGCACTGAGGAAACTGAACTATGATATTCTACAGATGAAGGTCCGTTCCGCACTGTTGAAGACAACAAACGAAGTTTCTGCTGATGATGGAATAAGAACGAGCCTGAGACTTGGAGACTCTTCCCTGATTATCGGCGAAGTAAGAAGCGTTGAAGCAAAAGCTCTTTATGAGGCGATGAGGGTCGGCGCTCTTGCCAATACTGTCGCCGGGACAATCCACGGAGCCTCACCCTATGCCGTTTTTGACAGAGTTGTGAATGACCTGGAAGTTCCGGCCACGAGCTTCAAGGCAACAGATGTAATTGCCGTAGCGAATCCGATAAAATCTCCTGATGGCCTGCACTCATGGAAAAGGCTCCTGCAGGTTTCTGAAGTCAGGAAGAACTGGAAGAATGACCCTCTTGAAGAAAATGGGTTCTCTGATTTGCTGAAATATAACGTGGAAAAAGATGAATTAGAACCAAGCGAGGATTTAATCAACGGCGAGAGCGAAGTCGTAAAGGCTGTCGCTGAAAATGTCAAAGGCTGGGCAGGGAATTGGGATGCTGTTTATGATAATATTCTTCTAAGGGCAAAGATAAAAGAGGAGATTGTAAATGTGGCCGAGAAGACTGGGCGCGAAGGAATGTTGGAAGCCCCTTTTAATGTAGCTGCCAATCAGGCTTTCCACCGGATTTCAGATGATGTTGCAAGGGAAGTTGGATTGCCTCTTTCAAGCCGCGTTTTCCCGGAATGGCAGCGGTGGCTGAACCAAGAGATAAAGAAGAAGGTATTTTGATAATTTTATAAATTTGGAAACACTTAGTAATGAATGGCAAAGGAGAACATGGATTATGATACTAAAGTTGGATTGGAAATAGCCGAGGCCAGAAGGCAATTGAGCAACTCCAGAAGTTATTCAGATCCCGCCAAGAAAAGAGAGTCTGTTGTTTATGCATCAGATGCATACATCAAGTCGGGTAAATTACGTTTACAGCATGCTCTTAACGAATCCGGCCCTCATGAAATTCTGGATTTATTGAACAGGTCAATTAAAGATTATACTACTGCAAGAAATGTTCTTTCTGATTATGAATCTGCTATGAGGGGACGGGCTGCGGCAAAAGCTCCGGACTTTGTGAAACTTTGGAGAACCCGAGATGAAATTAATGAGATAATAGGAAAAATTAACCGTAAAAAAGAAGATATTAGGAGAAAAGCCCATTTGCCTCTTGAAGAAAACCTTGCAATCCTGTCTTTCGTCGCGTTCATCGGCGCTTTGCTCACACTTTCACTGCATTTAACAGGAAATGTGATAGGAACCTCCGTGATCTCCACAAATTCCATTGTAAGCGGAACATTGTTTGTCCTGGGCATTGTCTTCCTTTCTCTTTATCTCATCAGAAAAAAGAAGTGAACATTTATTAATTGAAAATTCTTTTTTTTAAAAAGAGGTTTGTTTAATGCCGCAAGATTTTCCGCCGCAAAATCCGAATGTAAATCCGATGCAGGGTCCGCCGCCGATTAAGCCGGACGTGAACGAAATCCTCAAGAAATACGGAAGCAAAATAGAGAGTCAGATTAACACGGCAGGCACTTCAGGTTCTTCAAACAGTTACAGCAAGGCTTATTCCGCATTCAAGGAAGAAATGGCCCCTGCATGGAGCAGATATGAAAAGTGGTGTCATAGCCTAGGGAACATAATCAAACTGAACATTTCGCAGAAGGACGAAGTGAAGGTCAGGAAATCACTAAACATAGCTCACCTTGATGTTGAACCTTGGCAGTCAGTCACACTGAGCGCGATGACTTTTTTCATCGTTTTCCTTTTGGGAATATTTATCTCAGTCACAGACTTTCTATTCACCGGAAATGTGCCTGTGCTTTTTTTCATGATGCTGATTGTCTTTTCGCTTTTTTTATTTTCTTACATCAGCGGTTATCCTGAAAGGTTTGCAAATCAATGGAGATTGAAAGCATCTTCGCAGATGGTGCCCGCAATACTTTACATAGTCGTTTACATGAGGCACACTTCAAATTTAGAAAGGGCAATCTCATTTGCAGCAGAACACCTTCAATATCCCCTCGCGCTTGATTTCAAGAAAATATTTTATGATGTCGAGGTCGGGAAGTTTTCTACTATAAAGGAAAGCCTTGATTATTATCTTGACGGCTGGAGAGATTATTCTCCAGAGTTCATAGAATCTTTTCATCTGATAGAGAGCAGCTTGTTTGAGCCGGATGACAATGCAAGGATTGCAACCTTGGAAAAGGCACTGCAGGTCATCCTTGACGGGGTTTATGACAAGATGCTTAAATTTGTCCATGATGTACGAAGCCCGATACAAAGCACCTATATGCTGGGAACTACGCTGCCTGTTCTGGGGCTTGCATTGCTGCCTCTTGCTTCGCTCATGGTCGGAAATTTGCTGAAAGCAAGCCATGTGTTCCTTCTTTACAACCTGATAATTCCATTCCTTGCATTTTTTCTTATGAATAAATACATGCTTATGAGGCCCGGAGGTTACGGGGAAACGAGCTTACTTGAGAGGAATCCGCTTTACAGCGAATATAAAAGCAAGGTTCCTTATGCAAAGGCGTTCATCCTCTGCCTTCCTTTATTCTTCTTAGGGTTTTTGCCTCTTTTATGGGGCTTCACCCCCCTGCCGCAAATCCTTGGACTTCCTCTGGACCCCACCTTCGCGCAACTTGGGCTTGGTTTTCTCGGAGGGGACAGTTTCTTTGGATTTCAGACAAACAGCGCAGGAACTATTACGGGTCCGTTCGGAGTCGGAGCTTTGATACTCGGAATGTTCATCCCCCTCGGACTGGCATTGTTCTTTTCAATAGCTTACAAGGAAAAGACAAAAAACCTGATTAAAGAAAGAGAGAACACAAAGGAGCTTGAATCTGAATTCAATAATTCGCTTTTCCAGCTTGGAAACAGAATAGGAAACGGGACTCCTCCGGAGCTTGTATTCGGAAAAGTTGCAGAGTCAACAACCGGTTTGAGAACTTCTGATTTTTTCAAGAGGGTTAATTACAATATCCAGCAGGGCGGGATGGGGGTTGAAGCAGCTGTATTTGACCAGAAACGCGGAGCAATAAACTATTACCCCTCTGATCTGATTGCTACAAGCATGAGAATTTTGATAGAAGCTTCAAAAAAAGGGCTGAAGGTAGCGGCAGTCAGCCTTATGTCAATCTCAGAATATGTAAAGAATGTCCAGAAAATCAGCGACAGACTCAGAGACCTGCTTGCAGAAATAATTTCAGATATGAAGAGCAACATGACTTTTCTTGCTCCGCTGCTTGCAGGTGTCGTCGTAGGATTGGCAGGGATGATAACAACAATTCTTTCCAAGCTAGGCCTTGCTCAGGAGGCTGCTTCTGCCGCAGGCACGGCATCGCAGCTGGGGAACATCGGAAACATCATCTCATTATTCAATGTGACAAACATGATTCCCCCTTATTATCTTCAGATTGCAATCGGAGTTTACCTTGTTCAGATAATTTTTATTTTAACAGGTACTCTGGTGACAATAGATTCGGGAGAAGACAAGCTGGAAAAAGCGAATAGTACGGGAAAAAATTTGAAGAGAGGCATTGCATTATACTTTATTGTATCTCTTTTATCCACCCTTGCATTGTTTATATTGTCGTCAGTTGTTCTTGGAAACCTGACAAGCTAAAAAGATTTATTAACAAATATTCCGTGATCAGAATATGAATCTGCTAAAAAGAGTTCACAGATGTTCAACCCGAAATCTTTTTTTAAAAAATCATGAGGGGATTGTGTCTGATTTTCTTCCGTGGCTTTTAATAGCCATAGCAATTCTTGTCATTCTGATGATCACCGTTTTCATACTGAAAGGCTCAGGGTTTTCATTGATTGACAAAATAAAGGCAATTATCGGAGGGGTTTAGGATATGTCTGAGCTAACAATCGACCAGCTAATAAAAATAATCCTCGGAGTTCTTGTTGTTATTGCTGTCATCATAGCGCTTTATTTCTTTTTCAAGAATCAGGTCATTGATTTTTTCAGGGGCTTTAATCTGTCAAAAATTTTCTTAAATTTAATAAAAAGATGAACAAACGGGGTTTTTTGCTGGGCGAGGAAACTGTGAAGATAATTCTTGCAGTTATAGCTTTGATTTTTCTTGTCGCATTCATAGTTTACCTTTATATGAATTATTCACAGGACAAGGATCTCCAATATGCCCAGTCTTCTCTGAACTATCTTGTAAATGAAATAAACTCGGGAAGCACGCAAGCAGAGATTTACAATCCTTCCGGATGGTACATATCTTCTTTTCCCACAACCCCTTCGGGGATCGGGGCAGGAGCCGGCATAACCCAGATTCCAAATGAATGTTCCAGCGTTGGATGGGCGGCCTGCATTTGTATTTATAAGTCTGAAAGCAATTTGAAAATACAGGGCTCCAGCGAAAGTTTTGATTTGTATGGTCAATGCCAACAAAGCGATTTTGCCGTTAAGGGAAGCGTTCAGGTATATCAACAGTATGCGGCAGCCCAATCAAACACGATTCAAATTAATCCTCCTTTATCACTGTCCATAGACCAACAAACTAAAACAATCCAGAATGCAGGCTAGATGAAAAACAGGAGTTTTGCATAATGAGCAAACAAGAAATTTGCCACAAATACAAAACGCGATTACGCATACGCATCGCGAAGAAAAAGGAAGGGGTTTTGCATAATGGACCTTGAGAGCCTGATAAAGTATTTAATCTGGATTGTCTTTTTTGTAATTGTATTCGGCGGGTTATATCTGCTGCTTAAAAAATTTGGAGTGATATGATAAACAAAAAAGGAGAGCTCACAACAACGCAGATCGTAATGATAATAGTTTTAATTGTGAGCTTTATAGTCATACTCTATTTCTTTTACAGACTGAATCTTGGGGCGACAAGCAACAGCGAGATTTGCCATAATTCTGTTGTTTTGCAATCAAAAAGCGCGAAAATAGCTCCCGGTGGGTTGCAATGTAAAACAGATTACATCTGCATTTCAGGAGGTGGAAAATGTTCGGATATGAATCCGACAGTCACCCTGACTGTGGATCCGGCTGATAAAAATGCAGTGATGAAAGCAATTGCAGACCAAATGGTGAACTGCTGGTATGAGTTTGGCGAGGGGAAACTGAATTATATTGGCATAAGTGACAAAGACCCTTTGCCAGTTACAAACTGTGCTATATGTTCCACTATCGGATTTGATAATACGATCTCAAGCCAAAATTATCATATCACTTACAGCGATTTTTACAACTTTCTTATGAATACCAAGAAAGACAATTCCCAAACCTATCTGCAATATCTGTATGGTGTTTCCGATATAAGCACACTGCAGAGCGAGAATCCTGTTGCGAAAGATATGCTGAATAACAATTTGGCCATGAGTCAGAAATATGCAATCTCAACAGGATTTTATAGCGGTGCTGTCTGGGGATTATTTAAAAATAGAGTCATATATCCTGACCCAGTTACTATAAACCAGATATCTTCCGAACTGAAATGTTCTAATTTTATCACCCAAGCTTAACTTAACATTTATTAATATTCGTTGATTGTTTTTTTCATGAAGGGGAAAAGAGGCATGACTCTTCTTTTGGAGAATGTAATTTTCATAATACTTAATGTAATCTTCATAGCAATCCTGATTTTTTTCCTTATTTCAAAGTCCACCAGTGGCTCTGTTTTAGAGGAGAAATATGCAAAAGAGATTGCGCTGGCGCTTGATGCAGCTCATCCGGGGATGCAGATAACAATAAACATGGCAGACGCAATAAAAGTTGCAGAGGCGAATCTTGGAGTAAAAAATCTCGGGCAGGCGATATCTTTCAATGAAAATATCGTGACCGTAAAATTAAGAGACAATGGAGGCTATTCTTATTCATTCTTTAACAATGTTACAATTATTAATTCTTACATTGATAATTCAGGCAATTATGTGCTCTTTGTGGGAGACTATCATGGATAAAAAAATGTATGGTTATTTCAGAAATAAGAAGGGTGCAGATAAAGTGCTGGCTGTCTACTGGTTCCTGATTCTGTTTATTGTGACTGGAGCCATCATTTATCTGGCTTCCCAATTTTACAGTTCCCCTATTGATGTCCGGGGACTTGAAAGCAAGCTTCTGGCGAATCAGGTGCTGAACTGCATTGCTCCCGCAAATTATCTGAGCGCTTCAATTTTTTCAGCAGATTTCAAAAATAATTTTTTACAAAATTGCCATATAACCTTTAATACAGAGGATGCTTATGACTGGAAGAGTCAACAGCAATATTATCTTGACGCAGAGGTGTACCGGTTTGATTCTAATACACCTGGGCTTATAGGCAGTCTGGTATTCAATGTTTCCGCCGGAAACCCGAACATAAAAACCGCATGGGAACTGATGCAACCGGCAAAAAGCATTATTAGTTTAGGACAGAGGAATGTGGACACAATAGTCATACACACGACAGAGGGGGACAGCGTTGGTAGCGCGGTCCAGACAATTAGTTCAGAAGGATTGAGCATACATTACATGATTGACCGGAACGGAAATATAATCTCTTATAATAATGAAAACTCGCTCATCCCGTCACAGTATCAGAATGCTTTCGTTCCAGAGAGTACTGTTGCACAGCATGCGGGATGCGTTTTCCCGAATGGCAATTCCCCGCCGATGTGTTCTGGAAGCTGCCTTGACTCAAATGGTTTGCTTGACTCGGGTTGTCAGGCATTGACTAATCCCTCTTCAAGCCTGTGCTGCATTCAGGGATTTAACCAGAAGTCAATAGGTATCGAACTTGTTAATCTTGGAGACCAGTGCGGAAGCGATGCATACAAAAACTCAGATTATTGCAAAAATGCAGTAAGTGCCGACGGAAAAGAGTGGGAAGGCTTTTCACAGGCGCAGATGAATGCTCTTGTAACGCTTGTTTCTGATATTGCAGCAAGAGACAACATCCCTCTTGACAGGAGCCACATAATCGGGCATTATCAGATTACAAATGGCAAAACCGATCCTGGACCAGCATTTAACTGGGATGCATTTATGAAAGCTCTTCAGATTCGCGGAGCTGTCCAATCTGCATTGTCTTCATCATCTTCGCAAAGCCAATCATGGCAATCGGCTTATGTTCTGGACTCAAGCGGAAACCAGTATGTGGTGAGGGTCTTGGCATTAGTGGGGAAAACGGAGAAAAATCAGGTGGCTTAAATGCACAAAAACAAAAGAGCGCAAGTCGCAGAAACAATGACCTGGGTAGTTGCAACAGTAATAATTATCATTATACTCCTGATTTCTGTTTTTGTTGCCTCTTTGATTCCCAAAACAGCCTATACTTTTACCGGAAATGCTGATTTGTTTGCCGAGCAATCTCTTGTCTCATACTTGATCACGCCTGACAGTTCAGGGGGCTCTGTTTACAGCGAGATAAAAAATTCGGGAAGCCTGAATGATTACAACGGAAATCTTGCTGCAGAAATTTTCAAGACGCTTTACAGCGGATACTACTCCAGGGGCGTTTATCTGGGGATTTATGATTCCTCAGGATTTGTTAATGTTGAAACAAATAAATACTTCGGCGCTCCACCCTCTGATGTGGCGAGATCTGATTTAACCGGAAGCGTGGCAATGAGGCAAGGAGTCAATGATTTTATTTATCTTGACGGGACAAAATACATTCATATGGTCTTGTCCGGAGGTTACTCATGAGATTTTTGGTCAATAAAAGAGGAGACATCTCAATAACGATACTGGTCATAGGCGTTTTTGCAGTATGTGCTCTCGCAATATTTAGTTTTTTGATTTATCGGCAGCAGGCAGCAGGAAATTTTGCAAACGTTGACATCATTACAAATCTTTCCAAAAGCCTTTCTGATTTTTACTTTTACGTGGATACCGGGATGTCTGCATCACAGGCTGCACAGCTGGTCGGCGGGCAGTTGAAAGACGGCGGGAATACTTTAGTCCTTTACGGAGAACAAGATGCCTCTAATCTTCCTCTGATAAATAATAACCCGCAAAGAATTTTATCGGCAAGTTACAGTGTTGATATCTCCAAACGAAGCCCTTAAACAGATAAAGAAAGTTTTATAAATAAATTAAGCCTAAAATGGTAATGAACAAAAGAGGTCACCGAGGTTCTCTCAATAATCTTTTCATAAAAAATTTTAAAGGACAGGGGTTGAGCATAAGTTCAATAATCCTGATAATACTCGGAATTATAGTGCTTGTCATTCTGGCGCTTGGATTTTTTATAGGGTGGCAGAACATAGTTCCGTTTGTTTCACAGGATAATGCAAACACTGTTTCAAGCCAGTGCCTTGCAGCCTGTACTACGGGCAGCGTTTATGATTTTTGTTCAAAAGGAACAGATTTGACAACTAAGAGCGTGACTCTTAAGAATGTAACCTGCAATTATCTTGCGCAGAAGCAGTCTCAGTACGGAATATCAACCTGCTCCGCGATTTCCTGCTCCAATATCGTCCTTGTAACTGCAACAAGCACTGCTGATTTGCAGAGCAAGTGCTCTTCCAATACCGGAAAGACAGTTCAGGCGTTGATAGATAACACTCTTCAAAGCGCTCCGTGCTGAACCTGAAAATGGCTGATTATGCTTTTTCTGAGAGAAGAAATAAGAGCAAGTGGAAAAAGAAGGAAAAGAAGAAGCACCCATATAAGATAGGCGGAAGTGGAAGAACAAAATAATTTAAACACAGGATTTCTTTTTGGTCCATGATTGAGGTTATTTTTCTTCTGGCGCTTGCATTTATCTGGATAATTTTTGCAGTTGTCTCTGATCTAAAGAGCACGGAGATTCCGAACTGGCTGAGCTTTTCCCTGATAATATTTGCTCTCGTATTCAGGTTTTTTTATTCGCTTTTTTCAGCAGGAGATCTTAATTTCTTTTATCAGGGGCTTATAGGACTCGGGATATTTTTTGTTATAAGCAATTTGTTGTATTATTCAAGAGTTTTTGCTGGCGGTGATGCCACACTTATGATGGCTATGGGTCCTATTCTACCATTATCTGGAAGTTTCTTCATAAATATAGAGATATTCCTCTCTTTCCTAATATTGTTCATGTCTGCAGGAGCCATTTATGGAATTATCATGAGCATTTATTTCTCTTCAAGGAATTTTAACAGCTTCAAAAAAGAATTATTAAAGTGGCGCAAGAGTTATGTCAAATTCAACCTTGCAATAATGTCTCTTGGAGTTTTCGTGATGATTATCGGGGTCTTCACAGATATTCTCCTGCTTTATCTGGGAATAATAATTTTTGCAATGCCACTGCTTTATGTTTATTCAAGAGCTGTTGAAGAATCATGCATGAAAAAAGAAATATCTCCGAAAGCTCTCCGGGAAGGTGATCTTTTGTATAATGATGTTCGGGTAGGAAACAAGACTGTTAAGGCAAGCTGGGAGGGAATAACTGAGAAAGATATGAAGATTCTTGCAAAAAGCAGGAAGAGGATAATGATAAAATACGGGATTCCATTCGCGCCTGTTTTTTTAATCGGGCTTGCGCTTCTTGTTTACTTTTACCTCATTAATCCGGTATTATGGAATTCTTTTTGGTAGCCATGACTTTTTTGCACTGACTTTTTCAATCCTCTTTTTTCTGGCAATTTTTTCTTTTTTGGGTTCCTTATTGATAATTTCTGTTTTTTTATTAAACAATCCGGAAACTTCCTCAAGTTCCTCCTTTGTCGCTTTGCGTCTCTCTGATTTTATATTCTCGCTGCTGTAAACGGGAATCAGGTTTATGACCCCGTGTCCCTGGAAATTTAGAGACGAGATTTCGACATCTCTTGATTTGAGCACACTCTGCATTTTTTCTGCAATTCCCTGCGCAAAATCTTTTATGCTGTCCGGAATTCTTTCAAGAGAAAGATGTTCTTTCGGAAGAACAAGAGCATGGCCGCGCGAAACCGGATTTATCTCAAGGATTGCGACTGCAGAGTCATTCTCCCCTATTTTGTATGTTTGCGCATTTTCCGAACTAAGCGAACAGAAAATGCAGGCCTGCTTTTCACCCGAAGGAGCATTCTTTTCCACGAATTTTTCAAGCTGCTCGTCTGACATTGAAAGAATCTGGTTCCTCAGCACAGCGGCTTTTTCAGGAGGGAAGCTGGATTCAACATTCTCAATAAGCTTTCTTTTTATCAGTTCAGATTCCTTTGAGTCCATTATTCTTGAAGAGGGAAAGAATTAATAAAATTATGGATTATTTATGGTAACACCAGTAGATAAAATGCAATTTCCTTATCCCATATTTTTTTCCCATTTCCTCTAATCTTCTTAGATAATCCCCTCTGCCTGACAATGATTCTTCCATATCCGGATTTAGAGGAACTACATCATAGTCTCCCGGCACAATTCCCCCATCTATGCGAAATTCAGTTACAGAAACACCTTCAATCTTATTTTGTTCAAAGAATTGTCCAAGTTCTTTTTCTAATCTTCCTAAATTTGGTCTCAGATGGAATGGAGATCTAATCTCGATTATCTTTCTCCCCAGAGCTATTTCCATTTGTATCTTATAATCTGATTATTTATAACAATATCTGCAATCTACTAATCATTTTGGAAATTACCCAATTGCTCTTCTTATATCAGAAACTTCCGCTGATTTTACCTCTGAAATTTGCCCCAATTCTGATTCCAGGTCTTCAAGTTCCCGTTCTTCAGGCCACTCGAAAGAAACGAACAATGCCTTTAAGCCAAATGCAATTGGCTCTTCCGCAAAGCCCGTTATAAGCCCGGAGTTTTTCTCTATTATGTCTCTTGCCTTGCTTTCTATGTCTCTTAAATTTGATGCAGGAGACTCAGGCATTATTTTTATTTTTACAAGTGCTATTCCCATTTTATTTTTTGTTTTGAATCTTTTATAAATGTTTTGAGATGCATCTCCGGATATACAAATACTTAAAAAATAAATTTCTCTCTTCCAGAAATGGCAGACAATTACGATAAGATTATAGAGCGAATATCGCGATCTTCCGGGCTGGAAAAAGAGGAAATTGAGAGGCGGGTTGAAGCGAAGAGAGCCAAACTTTCCGGGTTAATCAGCAAAGATGGGGCTGCGCAGGTTGTGGCATCTGAGCTGGGGATAAGTTTCGATAATGAAAAACTGAAAATAAATGAACTGCTTTCCGGCATGAGAAAAGTGAATACTGTGGGAAAAATAATTTCCTTGTTTCCTGTCAGAAGTTTTGTAAGAAATGGTAAGGAAAGCAAAGTCGCAAACATGGTGATTGCGGATGAGACTTCAAACATACGTGTCGTCCTCTGGGACATGAATCATATATCCTTAATAGAAGAAAACAAGATAGGGGAAGGAAGTGTCGTTGAGATATCAAACGGAAGCATGAGGGATAATGAGATACATCTTGGGAGCTTTTCAGAGATGAAGCCGTCGACCCAGGAAATAGAAGGAGTTATCACGACCAAAATCTCGCAAAATAAGAATATTTCGGAAGCCAGAAATTCAGACAATGCAAGGTTCAGGGCTTTTATTGTCCAGTCCTTTGAACCCAGATTCTTTGATGTTTGTCCGGAATGCAGGAAGAAGGCAGTTGCATCCGGAGACGGCGGATTTTTGTGTGAGCAGCACGGAAAAGTTGTGCCGGAGAGAAGGGCCCTTGTTAATCTTGTCCTTGACGACGGAACAGAAACAATAAGAGCAGTTGTCTTCTCTGATAATTTTTCCAAACTCGGTTTTGTTGAATGGGGAAACGCAGACGCAGAGAAACTTTTTCTTCAGCGCCAGGATTTGCTCGGGAAGGAGATGTTTTTCTCCGGAAATATAAGGAATAACAAGTTCTTCAATAACCTTGAACTGATTACAGACCAGATTGAACCGATAGAACTTGACAGTCTTCTGCTTGAACTTGAGAAAAAATAATTGTGTATTCCAAGATAGGATATAACAACCGAATAATCTTTATAAACAGCCCCCCTTATTATTTTGTATGGATGAAGAGGAGAAAGAAGACAAAGAGGCCAAGAAACAAAAAAAGAGTGAAGATAAAGAGATGCAGCTTACAGACCTGCCCGGGATAGGGCCGGCTGTTGCGGCAAAATTGGAATCTGCAGGCATCTATGATCTGATGTCCCTTGCCGTCATGAATCCCACCGAACTCGGTGAGATTTCCGGGGTGAGCGCTGCTGTTGCAAGAAAAGCTATTCAAGCTGCGAGGAAAATGCTCAATCTTGGTTTTATGAGCGGTGACGAATACGCTGAGAAAAGAGGTTCTGTTTTGTATATCACAACCGGAAGCAAAAATCTTGATGCTCTTCTTGGGGGAAAAGGAGTTGAGAGCCGTGCGATTACAGAAGCTTTTGGCGCATTTGGAAGCGGAAAAACGCAGTTAGGTCTAACCCTTGCTGTTAATGTCCAGCTTCCTCCTGAGAAAGGAGGGGCAAGTGGAAAATGTGTCTTTATTGACACTGAGGGAACATTCAGGCCACAGAGGATAAGGCAGATCGCAGAAGGCATAGGGGCGAACCCGGATAATGTCCTGAAGAACATCCTTGTTGCAAGAGCTTTCAATTCAGACCATCAGATTCTGCTCCTTGACAGAATTTCAGAAATGATAAAAGAGGGTGAACCCATAAAACTCATGATTATAGATTCACTTACAGCGCACTTCCGAGCTGAATATTCCGGAAGAGGGCAACTCGCTGACAGGCAGCAGAAATTGAACAGATATATTCACAATCTAATGAAACTTGCAGAGCAACATAATCTTGCTGTTTATGTTACAAACCAGGTCATGGCAAACCCTGCCCAGATGTTCGGAGATCCAACGACAGCGATAGGAGGAAATATCGTAGGGCACGCATCCACATACAGAATGTATCTCCGACGGGGAAAGCAAGGCTCAAGAGTTGCAAAACTTATCGATTCTCCAAATCTTCCAGACAATGAAACTGTTTATTACGTGACCGAAGCCGGAGTAAGAGACGAGGAAAAGTAATTTCAAAATGCCCCTGCGAGGATTTGAACCTCGGTTTTAAGCTTTTCACTGCCGTTTTGTTTTCTTTCTTCAAAGCCTAATTCTTTCTTTCAAGAAAGAAGTGGCACCGCAAGCTCACGTTCTATCCAGGCTGAACTACGGGGGCTTGATATTTGAGACAAACTGAGAAATATAAACTTATTTAATTAATTCATCTTGTGCAAACCAGAGCGCGATTTCCCTTTTTGCGGATTCGGCAGAATCGGAGGAGTGGATAACTGTTTCAAGGCATTTCGTTTCAGAGTGAATTCTTCCATATTTCCCCCGCAGGGATTTTAATTCTGCTTTCTCCGGGTTCGTGCTGCCAGCTAATTTTCTTATTTTTTCAATTGCGCTTTCTCCTTCATAAACAATCGCAATGACTGGTGCATTATTATGCAGCTTTCCGGTTATATGCAGAATCAAATCATTAAAGAATGGTCTTTCTTTATGTTCAAGATAATGAGCCTTTGCAAGTTCGTCTGTCACTTTCACGAGCTTTAGTCCTATCATCTTTAATCCAAGGTTGTCCAGATCTGAAATTATATTCCCTGTCAGACCTTTTGCAACCGCGTCGGGTTTTATCAGTACAAGAGTTTTTTCATTCATGTCTGAATCTTGGGATGGATGTTTATAAATTTGCTGATGTTATCATATAAAACTATTAAAACTCTTTTTATCTTTGTCTCTCATGGAAATAATTGCTGATTTGCAAATTCATTCGCGCTTTGCGCGTGCTACTTCAAAAGACATCACATTAGACAATCTGGAGAAATATGCCAGAATAAAGGGATTGAATCTGCTCGGAACAGGAGATTTTCAGCATCCGCTTTGGAACCGCGAGATAAAAGAAAAACTGAAGGAAGATGATAAGGGAATTCTCTGGAGTGAAAATAGATTCCCATTCATTTGGCAGACAGAAGTAAGCTTGATGTTTTCGCAGGGAGGAAAAAGAAGGGCAGTTCATCTTCTGATATTTGCGCCAAATACTAAAGTTGCAGACAAGATAGTGGAATACCTTGGAAGCAAGGGAAGGCTGGATTATGATGGCAGGCCTATCTTTGGTATGAGCTGCGAACAGATTGTTAAAGACCTGAAGGATATTGATGACAAAATAGAGATTGTCCCCGCACATTGCATGACGCCGTGGTTCGGGCTTTATGGCTCTGATTCGGGTTTTGACTCGCTGGGCGAGTGTTTTGGAAATCAATCCGGAAAGATTTATGCTGTTGAATCAGGAATGAGTGCAGATCCTTCAATGCTTTGGAGATTCAAGGAGAGTGTTAATGTAGTGAGTTTTTCTGATGCACATTCTTTTTGGCCATGGAGAATCGGGAGGGAAGCGACGATTTTTGAAATTCCTGAACTCAGCTATGACAATATAATTAACGCGATTCGGACCGGAAGCGGCCTTAAAGGGACCATTGAAACGCCGCCTGAATATGGAAAATATCATTATGATGGGCACAGGAATTGCCATTTTTCATGCTCTCCCGAAGAAACGAAGAAATTAAACGGGATATGCCCTGTTTGCGGCAAGAAAATGACAATCGGGGTTGATTATAGGGTTGAAGAAATTGCAAAAGAGAAAAACGGGTATAGGCCGAAGAATGCGAGACCTTTTTTCAAACTGATTCCTCTTCATGAACTTATTGCTGTCTCTTATGAGACTACAATGGCTTCTAAAAAAGCATGGGCACTCTATAATCAGCTTATAGAAAGATTCGGCAATGAATTTAATATCCTGCTTAATTCAAGAGAACAGGACATGGTTGCGGCAGGCATGAATTCAAAGCTGATAAGCCTAATATTGGAAGGACGCGAAAGTAGGATAAAAGTAAAACCAGGCTATGATGGGGTTTACGGGCAGGTTTTGGCAGGGGAGAAGCAGGGAAAATTATTATGATTGCCTTTTCTGAATGAACTTATAATGGGCATCAGAAGTCTTTTTTCCGCAGTCTGGGCAGAGATCCTTCATCGTATAAATTCCACATTCTTTGCACTTCTTCAGTTTCATACAAGTTCTGTAAGATACTCTTCAAGGGCAGATTCAGAAAATTCTCCCAAGTACTTTTTTAATTCATCCGGGCTTATCCATTTCAGTTCAGTTCTCTTATCTACATTTCCGTTCCTGCCAACAATCTCACAGAGGTAATGAATGTGCAGGGAATTCTCCCTCTCCGGCAGGATGGTCGAGAACACGGGACCGATTATCTCTATATCGCACCCAAGATTCTTTCTGAATATTCTCTTTAAAAAGTCCTCAATTTTTGTTTTAGCCTTAAGTATTCCCTGTGGAAATCTCCACTCTTTTTTCCCATCAGGATTTCGCATGATGAGAATCTTCTTTTTTTCAGGATCAAGGATAATTCCTGACAGAGTTACAGTAAAAGATGCTTCACCACCTGCGAAGTCTTCCATATAACTTTATTCCAAAAAGTCTTTTTAAGTTTTATGATACACAAAAACAGACATTATTTTGAAGGAGAAATATCTTTTACTTCTCCGTAATGCTAAATTCCATGGAATTATTTTTTGCTGACTTTTCAATATCAGAAATAACCGCACTTATTGCCAAGTCTGCTTTTTTAACGTCTGGCGACTCACTTGTTAGGGAATAATGACCAGCAGAGATATATCTCACTGAGATGCCTTTTATGCCTGTCAGAATTCCTTTTATAATCTCCAAACCGTTTGGTTTTGTCGTCTTTAAGATTATCTCCTTTTTCAGGATGAATATTTTCTTCTTCTGAGAATTTATTATCTCCAGAATTTTCTTTGAACTTTCTTGGCCGGCAATCTTCTCCAATTCTTCAGGGTTCTCTTTTGCAGACTCAAAGAATTCAGTTACTCTTCCGGTCTCGCGGATTTTTTCTATTGCCTCTTGTGATTTATCTCCGAGAATTGTACGTAATATACTCAGATAGCTTTTTTCAGAATCGTGCTGTTCCATGATTTCTTTCTGCTCTTTTTGTGTGACCCTTCTTAATGAAAGGTCAATCCTGTTCCCGGAAACACGGAGGACTTTACAGACAATCTTCTTTTTTGGAACAACATAGTCGCGAAGGTTCCTTATCCTTCCTGCTGCAATCTCACTTGTCATGATGATTCCCTCGCCGTCGCCCTCTATGCTTACAAATACATTTGTCCCTTCAATTCTTTCAACTGTGCAAAGAACAACGTCTCCTTCTTCAAGTTCCATGTCTTAGAAATAAGAAAGATGTT
The DNA here is from genome assembly GCA_028867075.1 of Nanobdellota archaeon. Lineage (GTDB taxonomy): Archaea > Nanobdellota > Nanobdellia > Pacearchaeales > GW2011-AR1 > JAKLIN01. The sequence goes on from JAGWGZ010000001.1 coordinate 24,928, forward strand.
TTTAAAGTTAATCCGGACAAATTCCGAGCATAATTCTGATTCCAGAAGTCTTAAATTAAATCTTCACCAGCTCAATTTCAAGGTGCTTTTTGAGCTTTTCAAGAAATTCGCTTTCTTTATCAAGATTGAATATGGCACCTGCGGCATATTTGTGGCCCCCGAATTCACCTCCAATTTCTGAAACAGTCTTTCCGATTATTTCACGAACATCGCGGCCCCGGTTCACTGTGCGGGCAGAGACCTTCACCTCTCCTTTATTTGTATGTGACATGGCGATAATGACTGTCCCTTCGCTGTAAAGGGATGACTTTGAGAGAATAGTAGTTACGACGCTGATAACATCCTCGCTGATCTCGGATTTTACATTTATTATGACGTATCCGCTCCCCCTTATTTTCTCTATATTCTCCACAGTGTTCAGTCCCTTTATTATCATTTGCTTGTACTTTGCATAGAGTTTCTCAATCTGCTTTTTTGCTTTTGATTCTTCAAGGCAGTATAATATTGCAGTATATGGTTCGCCGAGGCGACTTGATGCATTTATCTTTGCACTTATTTCCCTCGCGTCTTCCAATTGGTTAAAATGCTTTACAAGAAAAATGTTCCCTATTAGGTTCTCATTATTTTTCTCAAGCCTCTTCAGGAGGATTGCAGTCACGATTCTCGTCATTTCTTCCTCGTTCAGTTCTATAAGGCTCTTGTATTGCCCATTGTGCCTTTCCAGTCCAACTTCTTTTAGAAGCTGAAAGACACCTTCCCTGTTACCCGTTACCGTCGGTATGTATGGTTCTGAACTGAATTCCAGGACTCTGTTGAGAGGCCTTGTTGACGGATATAATCTGACTCCCTTTTTTATGACTGCATCTGAATCTTTCGTTATTTCATTATTGCACACGCCGATATTTTCAATGGAATCTCCTATCATTCCTATTACCGCAAGAGAGGCCAAATCTTTGTTTTGTTGATCTATTTTCTTGGCAAACAAATAGCAGAGCCCTGAGGTGCTTATCTCCTCTTTTTTTTCATGGAGAACAGGGTTTGCGATGCAGACGTTATGCGGGATGTCCTGTGTAATCTCGTGATGGTCTATAATGAACACCCTCTGATTTAATCCTGAGAGGTAACTCAGGGAATTTGATGCAAGGTCCAGGAAGAAGAGAATTTTATTTTTCGGGAGTTTTGAGATTATTTCAGGAGTTAGATTCTTTACAATGAGGGTGCTGAATTTTCTGTCCAGCCTTTTCAGGCATTTTATTATGATAGATGCAGAAGTTATTCCGTCGGTGTCAAAATGGCTTATAATCTGGACATCTTTGGTCTTCTGTGTTTTCAGAAATTCTTCCGCTAGTTCTGATATTTTAACATTTATTTCAGATGAAAATAATTCTTTTACCTCTTTTGACATTTCTCCCTCACTCTTTTCCGGCGTAATATTTTCTGAGCTTGCTCAAGTTTCCAAAAATCTTCTCCCTGTTTTTCAGGGCTTTTTTGTCCTGCCTGTTTTTTTCAAAATGCTTTTTCAGATTCTCAAGCTTAATCTCAACATTCCTCACGTCAGGAGCAGTGTAAAGATTCTCTTTTCTCAGAATATCAGATATCTTCTTTTCATATTCTTTAGGGTGAATCCCCTGCCGTCTCAGCTGTTCCCCTATCTTCTCGGAAGTAATCCCTGCCTTTGCAAGTTCTATTACTTTCTTCTCATATTCTCCCTGAGAAAGCTTTTCGGCCGGCTTTTCTTCAGGTTTTTTTTCTGTTTTCTTCTCTGATTTTTTTGGCATTTAGTTAATTTGCGAAGTAGTTTTTTAAATGTTCCTGTACCTTTTATGTAAGATTTTTAAATAAGGTTTCATTGTTAAAAATATGGGCAAGGTTATCGGCATACTGAGCCTCAAAGGGGGTGTCGGGAAAACTTCTGCAGTACTTTCTCTTGGTTCTGCAGTCGCAGAGCTTGGAAGAAGAGTCCTGCTTGTCGATGGAAATCTATCTGCCCCTAATCTCGGCGTGCACTTAAACCTGATTGAGCCTGAAATCACGCTCCATCACGTCCTGAATAGCGATCAGAACATTGAGGACTCAATTGTGACTCTTGACGACTTTAATTTTGATGTCATTCCGGCTTCAATCTTTTACAGAAGCAGGATAAATCCATTCAAGCTGAAGGAGAAACTAAGAATCATGAAAGGGAGATATGATTTAATACTCATAGACTCATCGCCTGCTATGAATGATGAAACTCTGGCTGTTATGCTTGCTTCTGATGAAATCTTTATTGTGACGACCCCGGATTATCCCACTCTGAGCATGACTATAAAGGCGATAAAGGATGCACGAACAAGGGGAATAAAGGTCGATGGTCTGATACTTAACAAAGTATATGGTAAGCCTTTTGAAATCCCGATTGACCAGATAGAAAAAACAGCAGACATCCCTGTCCTGGCAGTGATACCTGATGATATGAGCGTGCTGAAATCCACCTCGCAATTTGTTCCGCCATTCATGCAGAATCCAAATTCCAGAGGGGGAGCAGAATACAGGAAACTTGCAGGAGTCATTATCGGAGAAAAGTACAAGCCGCGCGGTCTTTTCGGTTTCCTTAGAACTCCAAAAAGGCAGGATGTCAACAGGGAAATCTTTTACGAGACAATTTTCAAGGACTGATTCTTTTAGACAAACCTTATAAAGAATTTATTTTTGTTTCTTCCATAGCCCTGTAGTCTAGTGGTCAAAGATACAAGGTTTTGGACCTTGTGACCCAGGTTCGAATCCTGGCAGGGCTAATAATGATTGAAGATATCGCCCTAGAAATTGGGATGTTAGGATTAGGAGAATTGCTTTTTTATTATCTGGGATTTACTGTCTTTACAGATATTTCGCTTTCAATGAAGTGTCTTCTTTAGTTTTAGGGTGCTTTTTATTAGGTCTGACTATATTCGGAATAATTTATTGGATTTTTAAGAAAGAAAGTCTTTTCAGTCATTCTTTATGAGCCCTGCTTGTATCTCCCGCGTTTTTCAACAGCCTCAAGCCTTTCAAGAACTTTATGAGACTCTGAAGAATAATCTGCTTCATATCCACTTCTTACAGAATTGAATAAGGCCTTCCAGTTTGCAGAAAAGCCGGCTTCAAGAGCTTCTTTCAGGAGATGCAAATCAACTGCCTTATCTTCTATTTTCATGCTTATGAATCCCAACCCAAAGTCAATCAGGTAAATCTTAGTTTCACCTTTATTTCCGGCAAGAATCATGTTACTTGGTGTCAGGTCACCATGGATTATACTCTCATGGTGGAGTTTTGCTATGTTCTTTCCGACTAATTCGCAAATCTCTTTCTGTTTCTCACTTGGAAATTTGTCAAGATAATCAGAAAGTCTTTCTCCGTCGATTTTTTCCATAACAATTTCTTTTGAATTTTCATCAACTTTCAAAACCCGCGGTGCGGGAATAACTCTTCCCGCTTTCTCCAAAATCTTTGCCTCGCTACGTGTCCTTAACTTCCTGATTTTTTCATCGATCTCTTTTATTCTATAAGACTTTGAAATCCTTTTTTTTACAATTCCCTCTTTCCTTTCTTCGATTAATGCTTCTGCTCCTTGTGAAATAATCCGGCCCATTTTTTACCCTCTGCTTTTGCTTGCTTCTTCATTTATTTTTCTAATTTTTTTCTCAGGAACATTCAGGATTATAAACCCGGCGATCATTCCGAGGTCCACCACAAGACAATACTTGCAATAGGCATGAATAACAAACTGCTGAAGATAAAGGAAATACAAGACAATGAGTGTTCCGATGAAAACTCCTATGTGAATCAGAAATTTTGTATGCCTGTGTGGTCTTCTTATGTGAAGAATTGCAAGAAAAGACATCAGCGCAAAAATCGCAATGCCATAATAACTGTTGGAGATTCCGAAAGTTTTTGCATATACTGAAGTTTGCACTGCATTGCATCCCGCGAACTGCGTGCATATCAACGGAAGAGGCACAAGAGACAGAACCAGAGAACTTGCCAAAGCCGCGAGAAATATCACGAGGAGTATTTTGTAGCGAAGATGTGCAACTCTCATGAGAATATCTTGAAAAGATTATTTAATAAGATTATGCATCGCTAAAATCTCAGCCCCTTCTTTCCAAGTTTTTTCATCATCTTCTGCAGCTGCTTCTGGCTTATGCCATTCGAGAGATCTGCAGAGGATGCATCTTTTATCATTGAGCTTAACAGGTCATACTGTTTTAGCAGGGAGCGAATATTTGCGGTTGCAACTCCAGCGCCTTTTGCAATCCGTGCAATCCGCGAAGTTTGTTTTTTCAGAAGTTCGGGATTGTTTTTTTCTTCCTCAGTCATTGATTTCAGGATGTGTTCCCATTTTGAGATCTTCGCATTTTGCGATTCCATCATTCCCTCCGGCATTTTCGCGCTGATATCTGAAAATCCAGGAATAAGGGATTTTATCTTTTCCAGGCCTCCAAGAGAATTCATGGATTTTGCCTGTTCAACAATATCACCGAGAGAAAGTTTTCCTTCTTCCAGCCTCTTTTTCATGCCTTCCTGCTTTTTTTCATCTGTCACTGAGCGAACTTTTTCAAGAAGTGCTTCAAGGTCGCCCATGCCGAGAAGGCGCGAAAGGAATGATTTTGGATTGAATTCTTCCAGGTCATTTATCTTTTCTCCTGTTGTAATGAAATATACGGGCGCTTTTGTCTGCGCGCATGCTGTCAGTGCCCCTCCGCCCTTTGCAGTTGAGTCCATTCGGGTTATTATAACTCCTGAAATATTCAGAGCATTCCTGAAGTATTCTGCCTGTTCTTTTGCAGCTTGTCCAATGTCTGCAGGCATGACGAGAATTGTTTCTGTAGGCTGTATTTTTTTATGCAGTTGTTCTATTTCTTTTACAAGCTCCTTGTCAAGATTGTGCCTTCCGGCAGTATCAATTAGCACGACATCAAACTTTTTCAGTTCAGGTTCAAATCTTTTCCAGATTTTCAGCGCATCTTTTTCATCCTGTTCTGTAAAGACAGCAAGATTATTCTGCTTTCCAAGCTGCATTAACTGCTCTTTTGCAGCCGGACGATGCACGTCCAATCCGATAAGCGCCACTCTGCTGCTTCTTTTTGCAAACCAGTTTCCCAACTTTGCAATTGTTGTTGTTTTTCCAGAAGCATACAACCCCACGAGCATTATTCTGTTCTGGCTTTTTTTAAGAATGAGCTGCTTATGCTCTCCGAGAATTGAAAGAAGCTCATCATAAAGTGCCTTCACAAGGTGCTCTTTTTTTTCTATCCCCACTATTCTTTCATCAAAAGCAATTTTCCTTATTTTATCGCTTAATTCTTTCACGAGCGCGATGTTTACGTCTGCTTCAATCAGCGCTCTTTGCAAATCACGGACTATAGAATCAACCAAATCCCGGTCCAAAAACAGCGCATTTGTTATGCGGTTTGTGGTTTTTTTCAGTATCTCGCCAAGCCTTTCCAGCATGCTTTTCTGAGACAACAGAGAGTTAATAAATTTTGGGTCAGGCAAATTTAAAAATCCTAAACTTCATCAAGCAGGTGAAAACCAAAACAGAAAAGTGTCCTATCTGTTGCATCAAGGCATCACCGGAATGTTACAAGTGCAATAAGCATTGCGATTGTGAATACTTTGACTTAAATTTAAACAAGATTATAGGCCCAATTTGTCAAGGAACTTATTTTTATCAAAAGGTTCTATATCGGAGTACTTTTGGCCTGTGCCGAGGAATAATATCGGCTTTTTTGTAACAAAACCGACTGAGAGCGCAGTGCCGCCTTTTTCATCTATGTCTGATTTTGCAAGAATCAATCCGTCTATTCCTATACTCTCATTGAAAATCCTCGCCTGTTCGGTCGCATCATTTCCGGTTATTGATTCTCCGACAAATATCTTCAGGTCAGGAGAGCAGACTTTGGAAATCTTTTCCATCTCTTTTATCAGGTTCTTTTCAGTATGCATTCTTCCGGCAGTGTCTATTAAAACGCAGTCCGCCCTGTTTTTCTTTGCATAGTTTATTGCATCAAAACCAACTGATGCAGGATCAGATCCATATTCGTGAGCTATAACTGGAATTCCGATATTTTCTCCGTGCTCTTTCAGCTGCTCTATTGAGGCTGCCCTGAATGTATCTGCCGCAGCAAGCACGCATTTTATCTTCCGCGATTTCAGGAATTCCGCAATCTTTGCAATTGAAGTTGTTTTCCCGCTTCCATTTATCCCGAAAAACAGGATGACAAAGGGTTTCTTTTCACTTTCAATTACCCTTTCAAGAAGGTCGAATGGCTTGACCAATATCTCAGAGATAATATCCCCGAGAGCATTTTTTATTTCTCCCTCAATTCCATTTTTTAGCAACTCTCTTCCGACGATCCGCGATTTCAGCTCTTTTATTATTCTGTCGGAGACTTCAAAGGCGACATTATTCTCAAGAAGAAGGAGTTCAAGTTCATCCCTGTACCTGTCAAATTCATCCTCCGATATCTTTATTTTCCCTGTTTTTTCTTTTATCCTCTGGAAGAAAGATTTCGGGAGTTCCTTTTCATTTTCCCGGTCTTCTAGCTTTGGTTCATGGCCAAATATTTCACCCCTTAGGGCCGCGTCCAAATCCGTTCCAAGCTGCTTCAATGCAATTCCTTTCTTTGGTTTTTTAGAAATCTTTTCCTCAGGTTTGGTCTCGGATTTTTCTTCTTTCGGGGATTTTGCGACTTTTTCTGTCCACTGTTTCAGCTTTTCTTTCAGAAATTTGAACATTTTACTTATCAAGAATTTGCATTATTAAACTCTTCCGTATTCGTCTTCATATCTTTTTTCATCGTTTTCCCTGAAGCTTCCTGTCGCGATTTCTATCAGTTCAACTTTTTTGTTCCCCGCAATTATCCTGTGCTTTTGGTTTTTTTTGACATGCACAAAATCGCCCTCTTTTACACGGAATTTCTTGCTGCCAACCTGTGCTGATGCACTGTCAAGAAAATACCAGCTTTCTTCCCTATGCCTGTGGCTTTGAAGGCTTAATTCTTGGTGCGGATTTAATGTTAGAAGCTTTACAGTGCATTTTTTGTTAAGGGCAAATTGTTTGAAATTTCCCCATGGTCTTTTAACCTCTTTCATACACTATATCAGAGTTAAAAAATCTTTATAAAGTTTAACACTCTTTTTAGCTTATGAAGGGGGTGCTGGTTATTCTTGACGGTCTTGGGGATTTGCCTACTGACTCACTTGAAGGTAAAACCCCCCTTGAATCAGCTGAAACTCCCAACCTGAATTTCCTTGCTACGAGAGGAGAGACAGGATATCTCTATTCAGTGCGCCCTGGTTTTATCCCGGAATCAGATGAGGCGATTGTTTCTATCTTTGGAAACGAACAGATAGACAGTACGAGAGGTCAGTTGGAAGCGCGGGGTGCAGGCCTAGAATTAGCGCACGGAGACCTGGCATTCAGGGTTAATTTTGCGACCGTGGATTCTTTCAAATCAGGAAATATAATTGACAGGAGGGCAGGCAGAACACTCACTACTGCAGAAGCAGAGAGTCTTGCAAAAGCACTCAATAAAATAAAGATGCCGTGCAGTTTTGTTTTTAAGCCTACTGTCCAGCATCGCGCAGCCCTTGTTTTCAGAGGGGGATTTTCTGACAACATATCAGAGAATGACCCCACTTACTTTGAAGGACAGGCGAAATCAATAGACAAGGTGATTCCAATCAGGCCGATGGATGATGATGAAAATTCACAGTATACTGCTAATCTTGTAAATGAATTTATTGAAAAGGCATTTGAAGTGCTTGATAAACATCCAATCAATGAAGATCGGAGAAAGAGAGGGCTTCTTCCCGCAAATTATCTTCTGATTCGCGGACCCGGAATAGATGTCCCGAAGATTAAGCTTTACAGAAACTGGTTGTCTGTTGCATATATGCCTCTTGAAAAAGGATTTTCACAGCTTAGCGGCATGAAGGTTTTCGGGTTTGATTACCCCAAGCTGAAAGGAATAGACGTTTACAAGAATCTTTGGGAGGGACTTAAAAAAGCATGCTCTTTTTCAATAAAAGTACTGAGAAGGCAGAAGAATAATTTTGATTATGCTTACATCCACATAAAAGAAACTGATCTGCCGGGGCATGATAACAAGCCTCTTGAAAAAAAGGCGATGATTGAGTATCTTGACAAGACGCTTTTCAAGTTTCTCAGGGAATTCGCGCCGCCAAACAAAATTAATGTCGTGGTAACTGCGGACCATTCAACCCCCTGCAGGCTGAAAAAGCATTCTGCAGATCCTGTTCCCGTGCTTTTATACAATCAGTCGCTTCCAAGAATTGAGAAAAAGTATTCTTATTCAATAGAAAAAGGCAAAGAAGAAAAGATTGCCGGCCAGAAATTCTGTGAGGGGGAAGCAAGAAAGGGAAGCCTTGGCAGGATGATTGCGAGCGAGATGTTAAAGAAAGTTGGGTTTGTCTGATTTTTGTGGCATAACAATTCTTAAAAACATCTGGATTTTTTTAGAAAAATGATAACGTACAATGAGATTTATGAATCTGCCAGGAAGGAGAGATATTCCGAGCAACTGCAACCCCTGCCGAAAAATTTCATTGCAAGCGTTGCCGAGTATCTGAAAGAAAAGAAAGAGATGTCTATGAAAGAAGACGATTCCTTTTCAGATATGATAACAAAAACAAAAAAACAGTTTGAAAATGCCGTAACTTTGTTTAATGAACTAAAAAGAATAAGAAGAAGAAAAATCCTGAATCTGGTTCTTGTTGCGTCTGAGACCGGAATTTCAAAAAGGGATTTTGAGAACATGCTTGATTTTGAAAAAGAGCTATTTGAAGAACTGATGAAATGCATTGAAGCGTCAGACAAGAAATTTAACGGGTTGCTTAACGGAGCGAAAAATGAAGTGATGAAGAATGAGATGGTTATGTTCCGGGATGATGTTGAAGAATTTCTCGGGCCTGACGGGGAAATGATGGGCGGGTTTATGAAAGGGCAGATTGCAAATCTTCCGCACCAGATTGCACAGATTTTGATTGAAGACGGAAAGGCGGAGAAAGTTGAAGAATAAGTTTAAATTCTAAGCAATTGTTATAACTAAATGAAAAGCCTTTCAAGAATAATCACGGGGGTTTTACTTGCTTTGGCCGGAATCGGGTTAGTCTTATTCTCCATTTTAACACAGGCAAATTATTATTCTGTTGTTCTCGGCTCTTTTTTTCTATTGTTTGGAATTATAATCTTGCTAAACAAGCATGAGGACAAGATTGAAAAAAGCGGAAAAGAAGAGAGTTTGGTTAACGCAAAAAAAGGCATTATTGTGACGACTATGAATGATATCCCCGGAAGGAAAATTCAAAGAGTTTTGGGTATTGTGAGGGGGAATACCGTGAGAAGCAGGAACATTGGAAGAGATATAATGGCCGGTTTCAAGAGCATTGTTGGAGGGGAAATAGGAACTTTCACAGAACTGATAAGCCAGTCGCGCGATGAAGCTTACAACAGAATGGTGAACAAGGCAATTGAAATGGGTGCGGATGCGATAATCATGATGAGGTTTGATGCTTCTTCTGTGATGAAAAATTCGTCAGAGATTCTGGCTTACGGGACGGCTGTGAAGCTGGGATAAAATGAAGGGGATTCAACATTTTTCAATTTCCCTTTTTATTATTCTTGTTATAATCCTATCAGGAGTATTTTTAAAATTCCCGAAATTTTCTTATTTCTCTATTAGCATTTGGGCTGTTGGACTTTTCTTAATCCTTTTAGGCTCTCTTTTGCCTGACTCCGATAGTGGAAATAAAAAATCTTTAATCTTTGTTTTTTCTAATTCTTCATTAAAAAATAATTTTAAATGGGAAGAAAAAGAAATTGTTAAATCGTTTATGGTCTTTTTAGGGGTTCTCTTTTTTCCTATTGCATCTATCACGAATCAATTGGAGAAACTTTTAAGATTCTACACAAAATTGCCGAGAGGCCATAAACAAACCCTGCATACGATCTTTGGTGTTTTAATAACCTCATTATTTTGGTCTTTAGTATTTTATTTAATCTTTTTTTGGATAAATCCTTCTAATAATAACTTCTTTATTTTATTGTTTTGGTTTTTATGTTTGCTTTCATCACAGATTTTGCATCTATTAGAAGATCGGATAGTTGAAAAGCAAGGTTGGAAAATTTCTTGGAAAGGAATGCAAAGCCTCTAGAGGGATTTGAACCCCCGACCCCCGGTTTACAAAACCGATGCTCTAACCACTGAGCTATAGAGGCATAAGCAAAATCCACGGTTTTTCTTATCAACTTTTCCCCTACGGTGTCTACGGTTTCGTTCGCTTGACTTCCCCATAGGGGAGTTTCCCGCAGGCTTAAATTTTAGAGAATTGGTTATTTAAAAGATTTCTTATTCTACTTTTAGGGGTTTGATAATTTCAAGAACCCTTATTTCACAAGCTGATAATGGATAGATCTTTTTCAATTTCAGGCTGAGTTCTTTCTGCAGCTGATTTTTCATAAGTTCATCAAATAATGTCTCAGAACTTTTGTTCTCAAGTTCTGTTATCATCTCTTCTCTTGCCTTGCTCCTAAGGGCTGTTTTTATTGAGTTGTGGACTTTTCTCCTTGTTATCATGAATAGCTTGACTTTCAATTCAGAATCTTTGCATTTTGCCGTAAATGAATCCTCAACATAGTCTGTTCCTCTTCGCACGAGCCTGCCGAGCGATGAATGTACTATTTCCATTTTTTTGGGAAATGCTGTAAACTTGTCTTTCTCTCCTGAAGGCTTAACTTTAAGGTAAAGCAGAATATTCTTTCCTTTCAGGAGCCTTGTCATGTCGTATTTTATCGTCTTCCCCTCAAGTTCTTCAGGCTCATAAGCATAAAGCTGCGTTTCTTTTCCTATAATCGGAATTTCAACATCAAAAAATCTTTTTCTTTTTTTTGCCTGTGCCATTTTATTCCTGTGTTTGTTTTCCTGCACGGATTCCTTTCTTCTGGTACTTGGATTTTCCGCATACGCTGCAGGTATACATTATGTTTGTCTTTTTAGTTGTTTTAGTTTTTCTTTTGAATTTTGTGACAGCAGGCTTGGAACCCCATTTCCCCTTATTTCCAATTCCCCGTCCAAGGCCCCTTAATCTTGCTCTCTGTTTTGAACCTCTTGTAAGGGTTCCTCTTTTTGCTCCTGTTGAAACTAACTTAATCTTTTGTTCTGTCTGCTTCTTACAATAAGGGCAATATCTTTTTGTCTTCTTTGGGATTTTCATTTTGTTATTGTTTTGACAAGAAAAATTTGGTTTTTAAATCTTAGTATGTCCCCGTTAGAATCTTAAATATTAATGCCAATGTTATAACTATTACCCCAACAATATATCCTTCTTTAAAGTCGGGGATATACTTCATATATCTTGCAGTTCCGAAATAAGTTCCGGCACTGATTAAATAATAAAAAGTCAGTTGTAACAGCAATGAATGATAACCAGATATGGGAAATAAAAAATATTTTATATTATAAATAAGTCCATCTGCTATCAGGCTTACTCCTCCAGAACCCAAAAGGCCTAAGAAGAAAAAACCGGTAAAATTTGGAAGAGTTGTAGTTTTCTTCTTGCGATTATTTTTCATATTATCATCCGGAATCTTTTATTTATAAAAATGGTCCCACGCAGAATCGGACTGCGGTCTCGTCCACGTCAAGGACGCGTCTTAGCCACTGGACTATGGGACCGCGAGGACACCCATCGTTTCCTTCGCTTAATCTTCCTTTAAAAGATTATAAAAATATTTAAATATGAAGCGCATTTAAATCTATCATGGCAAGGTTAAAAGGGCTGATGTTTCTTCTTTATCTGATTTTTGGATTGTATTTTATAAACTATTCACTCAACTTAATTACTCTTCCAGGCTTTTTTTCAAGCATAGACCAATGGATAATCCTCGTCGGCGGACTGCTGATAATTCTCGGCGGGATCAACCAGATGGGATTGAACAAATTTGCCCCGTAATCACACTAAGATTTATATATCTCTTTCTCATCATTTTCCCATGAAGCCGGAGGTGACTTATAGAAGGAATTTTGCTTCAAAAAGAGCTCATTCACACTTATTTTGCAGTTTTTTTCTGAAAAATCGCAGAGGCCAGGTTACGCTTTTTGTCATTCTTGCAATAATAATCCTTGCAGCTGTCGCAGGATTCTTGATTTATAAGAGTACCTTGCCGCCGGTTGTCCAGATTCCATCGGAGTTTCAGCCGATTTACAATACTTTCCTTTCATGCGTTCAAAGCACAACCCTTTCCGGGATAAGCATTCTTGAAAGTCAAGGGGGTTATATCTATCTTCCTGCATTTCAGCAGGGCTCCTCGTACATGCCGTTTTCATCGCAGCTTAATTTTTTGGGGAACCCGATTCCTTATTGGTATTACGTCTCAGGAAATAATATAGCGACACAACAAGTTCCGTCCGAATCCGGAATGGAAGCGCAGCTCGCGCAGTTTATTAACCAGAATATAAGAAACTGCAATCTCGCACAGTATACTGATGAAGGATATGTTGTTCAGATGGGTCAGCCAAGTGCAAGCGTCAGCATAAAATCAGATACTGTTGATGTGAATCTTGCAATGAACATGAACATCAGTAAGGGGAACTCAAGCATTTTTGTAAGCAACCACAATTCAAATGTGAACTCCGAACTCGGAAACTTATACTCTGATGCGCAGACAGTTTACCAATATGAACAATCAAATATGTTCCTTGAAAATTATACTCTTGATACAATCAGAAATTATGCTCCTGTCGACGGGGTTGACATAAAATGTTCCCCCGAAGTTTGGAATGCTTATGGCATTGTCGCAAACCTAAGCCAGGCAATCCAGGACAATATAATGTCCCTTCATACAGGGAATAATGCAACGGATTATTTTTCATTGAAGATTCCTGTTCAGAATGTGAGATTTTTGACTTCTTCAGGTTGGCCAAGCGATTATGAAATTAATCCCTCTGAAGGAAGCCTGCTTGTTGCACAGCCGATAGGAAATCAGCAGGGACTGGGCTTATTGGGATTCTGTTATGTTCCTTATCATTTTGTATATGATGTAAAATACCCGGTCCTTGTGACTTTGCAAAGAGGAAGTGAAATTTTCCAATTCCCGTTTGCCGTCGTTATTCAGGGAAATGAGCCGCGGACATCTCTTGTTGGAAATGCGACATCTGTTTCAGCCCCTGTGCTCTGCCAGAATGAGAATACAAATATGACTGTAAGCGTCCAGGATTCAAATTCAAATCCGGTAGATGCGAATATTTCCTACGAGTGTTTCGGAGAAACATGCAGCATCGGGGAGACCAGATCAGGGAGCATTAATGCTCTTTTCCCCCAATGCGTCAATGGTTATGTCCTTGCCTCTGCCCCAGGATTTGTAACCGGGAAATATCAGCTCACAACCACACAATCAGGAAGCATTTCTGTTGTGCTGAATAAGTTGTATAACGAATCTGTTGATTTGCAGATTGACGGAAAGGAATATACCGGAAACATGGCTCTTATTACCTTCACATCTTCGGATGGAAGTTCGCAGACAATTAATTATCCCGCTCAAAAGAGCATAGGCCTGAGCGAGGGAGATTACACAATACAGGTTTCTGCTTATGATAACTCTTCAATAAATCTCGGCGCGACTACCGGACAGCAATGCATTAATGTAGCCGGGAATGCAGTGGAAGGAGCTTTGGGCGTGACACAGCAGCAGTGTTTTAGTGTAAATGTTCCAAGCCAGGTAATATCAAGCGCTCTTTCGGGAGGAGGACAAGCAGAGACTTATATCTTTGAATCAGACCTCCAGAATTCAAACACGATCAGGATAAATGCCCAATCTCTCCCTGCACCGACAACCATAGCACAACTCCAGAATAATTATGTTCTGCTTGAAAATAAAACAGTATCGGTAAATTTTGCATAAATGAAAAATAAAATGATGCTGAGAATTGAAATTTTATTAGTGGTAGCTGCTGCACTCTCACTCATATTGTTTGCAAATCCTGTTCTTGCATTCTCTGATTCAACTTTTCAGACCTCTGCATTTAACAATCTTATTTCTCCAACCGCAAGTTCTGGTTTTGACAATTCAATGTGCCAACAAGGGCAGGATTTTATCCTTCAGATCTCTCCGACAGGATGCATGCCTGCAGTTGTAAGGAGCGATTTGCTTGAACAGCAGGATGTTCCCGTAATGTGCCCTATTGTAGCGACGCAGATAAATCCCCTGATAAGCGTAAATTCAATACAGGGAATGACTATTTCTGTTTCAGGAAATGCTTCCCGGTATGTCAATACTGCCGGATTTTATCCTGCACAGGCAGCTCTTAACTTGCAGGGGCAGCAGAACACATATCCCCTCCTGAGCAATGTAGGATATGCTGTTATAGACCTGAAGCAGATGCCGAACGAATCTTCAATGCCTGACTTTGTATCAGGAAATCTGACAGCGACGATAAATTACAATGCGCAGAACATTTTTGGGGGAAATTCCAATTTTTACATTCCTGTAATGTCTGATTCTGACTGGCAGAATAATTATCCGGATTATAATTTCTGGAATAGTAAAGGCTATCTGAGAGTGACCAGCATACAAAATGACAATGCAAACATAAATGTTTACGGGACAAATCTGAATCAGCTTTCAAGCCTTAATCTCAAGACAGGCCAGACATCAGGCAACATTGCCATTCCTGGATTTGACTTTTGTTCTGCAACAATGCAGATTAAACTGAACAGTTTGCAGAATGCAAACACAATGGCTAATCTTGAAGTGAACGGGAATCCAGTTACTGTTGAAAAAGGCGGGCAGTTTATCGATAACAACTGTCAGGTTTCAAACATTTATCAGCAGGGGCTTTCTCAGGATGTGCAGATAGGATGCAATACTGATTCTGGAAATAAAAATTTTGACCTGAGGGTTGCACCGAAATTAGTCATGAATATTAATGGGCAGACAAGAACAGTCGGCCTTGGCGATTATCTGTACACCATTCCGGGCGATCCTAACGCAATAACAGACGCGGGAAAATCAGTTTTCCTTGCTTATATCGGAAGCAATAACACGAAAGGCGATCTGAACGGATTGTATGTTTACCTTGTTGCACTCCCAAAAAATGCGTTGCAGAGTGAGAGCTCTCTTACTAACGATGAGCTTTCTTCAATAGCAAGCTGGGTTCAACATGAAAATCTGGACTTCAAGGTAGGAATGAGTGGAATTTTGAGCGGCCTGCTTGATGTTGGGAAAGTTTTTGCCGGAACTACTGAATCGATTCTGAGGTATATTATCTCAGGGCAGGATCTTGCTCTTTTGCCTTATAATCCTTCAATGATAGCATCCAATCAGAATATTCCTCCCTTTCAGCAGGGCGCGGAACAGAGCGTGAGTATTGTGAGTTTTGCAGCAGGAAGCGATATGCTCCTTCAATCTCCTGTGAATCAATATTACCAGAATGCAACAAAAGATTATCAGGCAATACAAAATAATTACAAAACAGAAACATATTCTTCTGCAGGAACAGCAACTCTTGGAGAACAAGCCCTATATCAGCAAATGTCTCTTGCTTATAATCTTGGAGAGAAATATACGCTGAATACTCTTTGCAATCAGTTTGAGCAGCAATACCCGAAATCAACTTATGATACAAGCTTCTGCAGCGGTTTGCAGATTTCAAGCCAAACATCAGCAAGCCAGTTGATTTCCATAAATGGGCAATCATACCAGATAAATCTTAAAAGCGTTTATACTCCGACGTACAATGATTATGGGGCACAGATTCTTGTTAAGTATAAGGACGGGAGTTCAAAACAATTTGATTTGGGTCAGAATGAGATGCAAACCATAAATGATACCTCCGGAGAATTTATGCAACTTGTTTCACTCACTCCAACCACAGCAACAGTTTCCGGGAATATAAAAGCGTTCTCTTCCAATACTGTGACTCTGACAGAGAATGTTCCTGCAGTGTTCGGTAATTATGTGCTTACATTACAGAACGTGAATCTCAAACAATTTGCAGACATCTCTGTTATTTCAAATCTTAACACTGCCGGCGCCAGGGCAAATGTTTCATTCAATATCAGCATTGAAAAAAGGCTGATACAGCTAAATCCGGACAAGGTAAAACAGCAGATTTCAGATCTTAATTCAACAATTTCAACATGGGAGAGCATTGCGAACACGACCGGCACGGTTGTCCAGGCATTGGGAACAGTTTGCCAGGATGTTGGAATAGGTCTGACTGTAAAAAATCTTCTTACAAATCTTTTCACAATGACGGGAACTGCAAGACAGATCGTGATGACTGGCGCGGGGGGATGGAACTCAAAATGCCAGACCCTCATTAATAACGGAAAATATTCCACTCTTGACCAGTGTTTTAATGACAATTCAAAGCAGATAGACTCCGATGTAAGTCAGATGAGCCAATTCATGCAGAGCCAGAATGCAGGGATACAGAATCTGCAAAAAGATTATACGCAGCCTGCAAGCAACATTGTCGGGCAGGTTTTCCAGGGAAGCACAGTCAATACAGACAAGTTCATGAGCAGTTATCTTCCGCAGATTCAGTCATGTCTTGCTAATATGGGAACGGTTGCAAGCTCCTCAGACTCAAGCAAGACAATAACATCTTCTCAGGCGCAGAACCTATTGATTTACCAGTATTATACAAATAATTTCTTCAGCCTTTCTGACGCGCGAAATGTTGAATTGTACTGCAACATACTGAATTCTAATGACGCAAGCACTTCATTGAAGGCAATAGCACAACAAGGGATGTATTCAACACTTTCTGGAATCCAGCAAAATTCAAACACTTTCCAGCAACAACAGACTATTGCAGCAAAGCTAAATGTTCCAAGCAGTGTTGTTTTCACGGGCTCTCTGCAGCAGAATTCCAGGCCGATATCAATAACAGCCCCACAATCTTTTGGAACAAGTCCGTTTACAAACACAAATCTAAATGGTTTACCAGCCGGTTCTCATTGCGACTCCAATCCCCAATGCCAGAGCGGAGATTGCGATCCAACATTGAAGGTCTGCATTGGTAATCCTTCAATCGATCCAAGCAGTTATTACTTCATTTACAATGATCAGAGCAGTAGCAATTCATACCTGGTTGATTATAACGCAGATGGAATTGTTCAGGGAACTTATCTTATTAACACTGCAAGCAATACCCTTTCTCAGATAACAGATGCAAAAGGAAATATTCAGAAGAATTATTTTAATTTTGCCATCAAGATTTATTCTGCGGGGAGCTACCAGAATGAATACAAGAACCCGACTGTCCAATATTTTGAAACCTCGCCATATCAGGGAATGCCTGCAATTGTTCCGTTTGATTTGAAGAACGGGTGGTATGCTGCTGTCCGGCAGGTTCTTCCGACAGGAGGGAATAGCGCGACACAGTCATATACAGCGGCAGGACAAGTGCAAAGTTTCTATTTATGCAATGTCGGCCCAAACGGGTTGGAAGATGGAATAAACAACGGAGATGATATTTGCGAGGGAATAAATCTCGGAACAAACCAGCCATACAATCAGTTCCCCGGAATTACCGATCCGAACCAGGCTTCACAGTTGGTTAACAGTGCAGAGTCTGCCATAAAACAGGCTGCACAGGCAAGGGCAAACAATCCAAGCGGTTTGACTTATGTCACTATAAATAATCAGAGAATAAAAGTAGGTGCACCCGCAACTTCCACACCGCAGATACAGTGCACTGATTTCATGTCTCCGACTGATTGCAACATCCTCTTCAATGCCTGCGACCCTGTTGTCTGTCCCGCAAGCAGATGCGACTTCGGTGGAGCTTATCATGTTCAGGATGTTGTGCAAAGCGGAATAATAGGAAGCATTGCTTTGTGCCTTCCGAATTATAAAGAAGGAATCGCAGTGCCCGTCTGCCTTACAGGAATCCAGGCAGGTGTGGAGAATATAATTTCGTACCAAAAAGCATACAGAGATTGCCTTCAGAATAATCTTAACACGGGACAAACGACAGGAATCTGCAATGAGATATTAAGTATTTATCTTTGCCAGGATTTGTGGCAGCAGGCGCAACCTCTTGCAAATCTCGCAGTCTCAAAAGTTACGCAGACTGTTTTAGGGCAGAATAATGCCGGCGGGGGAGAATATATGTCTGTACAAAATGCTTACAATACTGCGCAGCAATCGTTCAACTATATCACTAATTACTATGCTTCCAGTTCTTCAAAGTCTTTCAGCAGTCTGTCAACACAGAATCTAGGGGCGACTGTCTGCCAGAATTTCCCATCAATCGTATTTCCGAACAGCGCAAACATGCTCACGCAGCTTTCAGCTATTGATTCTCCACCTCAGTTTTCAGGAAATTTCCAGGAGATTCCTTTCTCAAGCGCGACTGTCCCACCGACTTCGCAATACCAAGTTTATTATCACATCTATGCGGGGCAGAACTCAGGTGCTTATTACAGTGTTTATTTGCAAAGATCTTCTGGAAGCGGAAGCTCTTACTATCAGGATACTTCTGCTATACGGCAGACTGATTCCGGTTATATTGACACCGGCAGTTACCAAGACCAGACAAAAGATTTCACGGCGCCTTCCGGATATGACCAGTTGTGCATAAATGTCAACGGGCAGGTTGACTGCGGATTCAAGCAGGTGTCAACATCTCTAGTGCCAAATTACATTCAGGCGCAATACCTTGCGGACCAGGCAAATAATACACAGATAACAACTGAATCGCAGTGCGTTTCAGGAACAATTGACACTTCAAGTTTGTTACAGGCTTTGAATCCGAATGTCCAGAATGCAGTGCAGAATGCTGCAAGCCCGCAACTTTACAATCAGGGAATAACAAGAATCTGCGCTACAGGAAATCCAGGACAGGGAAGCGATCCTTATGCAGGAACGCAGAATTCACGATGGATTAAAGTAGGTTCATGCGGAAGCCAGAATCTTTCATGCTGGCTTGATACACAAAGCGTTAAGAATGCCATTAATGCTCCGGACTTAGCGTCTTATCTTGCAAACGGAACAACGCAAAATCTGGGAAATGCAACGTTGCAAAGCCTGCAGTCCAGTTATCTTTCTGTTCTATTGAGCCAAAGCGGATATTTGAGCAATGACCAGTTTACAAGCAGTATACAGGATATTCAGTCGCAGACAGATTTAACGCAGAAAATAAACACAATAAATAATGTAATAAATAAAGTGTTCTATAATAATCAGAAAGCATATCTGCTTTTCCTTAGGGGACTGGCTTATGGACAGCTGGCTCTGAAATCTTATTCAGCAAGTATTCCGGCCAGTGGTGCAGGCCAATTTACAAGTTATCAGGATTGCATGTCTAAGATTGCAAGCAACTCTGTCTGCAGTGCAATGTTCCCTGTTTCTTCTGGACAGGGGAATTCACAGGGGGCTCCAACAGGAACGCTCCTGCCTGTTGGTTCTGCTTGCACAAAGGATTCTGATTGCCAGAGCGGGAGTTGTGTTGACACCGGAGATGCAACACTTGGAAAGAGATGCGCCGCTTCAACAAACATTCCCAACGGGGTTACTCTCTCAAGCCTTTCAAATGCAATGTCTTCACCGGAACTTAACTGTCAGTGCGGAAATAACTGCGAGCAGTATGCGCAATCCTTAATCAATGCCGCAAACACATATCATGTTAATCTTGTTCTCTTGCTTTCAATCATGGTCCAAGAATCTCATTGCAATGTTAATGCACAAACTTCTCCTGATTCTTCAGGATATTCTTCAATTGGATTAATGCAAATTTATAACAGCCCAAGTAACCTTCAGCAATATTGCGTTGGAAAAATAAGCGGGATAAGCAGTGCAAGTGATATAACCGGTGCTGTAAATTATGATAAGAACATCCAGTGTGGCGCTTCTGTCTTGAAGAGCAAATATGCAGAGAGGCCTGCTCCGCAAACCTATACCTGTGATGGTGTCACAAAAACTTATTCAACTCCTTCTGATGCGGCCGTAAGAGGGTACATTGGATACGGGTGCACAAATAATCCAAGCATAGACGTCCCGAGTTATGTTGATGATGTTAATCAGAGGTATAATCTCATAATGAGCATAATAAATCCGCAGCAGAGTACAGCAACGGCATTGTATCAGACAGCTGCATATTCCCCTGATTTTGTTTCCCCCGTATTTAATTATAATAGTCTTTATTATGAATTTTCAGGAGGAACCTGGCAGTGGTCAAATGATGGAAAAAAGTGGAATAATCTTGTGAACTCAGGAAGTTTAAGCGGAAGCAATTCAGTCATTGTCCAAAATTTAAATGGTAGATCATATGAGCAAGGATTAAAAATATTAATTGATAGCGAACTTTCAAGTACTGGTGTTAAGGTCCCACTTATAAATTTGGCTCTCCCTATAGGTTATCCAATGCTTTCAACCCAATATGTTTCAATGGATCATAATGGACAGTTTAATTTCCTTTATTCCAAAGATAGAAGTTTCCCATTTTATTTCAAATTCTTAAATGGTAAGTGGATGTGGGAGACTAGTTCTAATTTAAATGGATGGATGGACACCAGTATCTCAAGCACAACTGTTGAGAGCGCGGGTGCCCCCCCAATGCTGACAAGTTTCTTAAGTAATCTTGACCTTTACCAAGGTGCAGAAGCTTTGTTCAACAGCGGAGGAGATGATACTATCCCTGTTTCAGTTCCAACCTCCGCTTTTGATTATACCCCTTCCCTTCCTTCAACACCCATAACACCAAGTTCACAAACCCAAACCTCTTCAACAGCCCAGACACCTTCGACGTCTTCTATATCCCAATCACAGATATCCTCAGATGATATAGGTTCTTATAACAATTTTGCATCTTTATTTAGTCAGTATTCACAGTCTAATCTTCCAAATGTGGTGATTGCACCTGCTCCAGGGAAATCTTTTTCTTCTGAAAGCGTTACAGGTCCAAGTACAAACGATATTTATTGGACGCAAAATGATTTTGAGGCTTTATTGATTTCAATTGCGCAGCAAAATGAATGGGGGCAGTTTGACACAAGTGGCAGCTGGTTGATGGGATATAGAGCTGGAAATCCTCACTATCAAACTGCAGATATCCAGATACGGGCCACCTCACTTATTTTAGAATCAGCAATACAAGGGGAAGGTAATTCTCTTGCGGACCAAGCAGGAAAGATTGTATCTTATGACTCTTGCAAACAATATTATAGAGTTGATACCACCAAGCAAATTTCATGCATATTGAGTATTTATCACACTGGAAGTTATTATACAGGGTTTTGGTTTACCGGAATAGGTGCAAATAAAGACGGAAACAATTATGCATCAAATGTCCTTGGAAACTGGACGTTATGGAAAAATTACCTAAGTTTGCAGCAAGGATCATCATCACAAACTCCCTCTTCTTCTAGTTCATCTGCAAATTTAAATCCCACTTCTGCTCTTCCAGTCTCTCAATATAGTCCTTTCTCTGGCGTTTTTGCAAATTATGCGCAGGTTAATCTCCCTAATTCTGTTCTTGTGCCTGGTTCAATAATTGGTCCAAGTTCTAATGATGTCTATTGGAGTCAGAATGATTTCAAAGCTCTACTGGTAGCAATTGCGCAAATGAATAATTTTGGAATTAATAGTAATGGTGATGGTATGATGGGTTATAGTCTGAGTTCTAGTTCAAGCCTTGATAAATATAATCAAATTAACATCGTCTCTTCAGCTTTAAAATCCGCAATTGAAGGAACAGGAAGTTCGCAGCCAGACCAAGCAGGGAATCTTGTTTCATATAATACCTGTAATCAATATTATAGAATAAATATGAATAATCAACTGACATGTATCTTAAATATCTATAAGACGGGAATGAGTTCTGACAGCAGCGGGGTAGCTTATGCAAATAACGTCTTGAGTCTCGCAAAGATATGGGATGATTACTTTAGCAGTAGTGGATCTAGTAATCTCGACCAACTTGCACTATAATTCTAATGCCCCCGACAGGATTTGAACCTGCGACCCTTAGCTTTCTCCTTTTGCACGCGGAGGTGCGGAACCGTTTGGGTTCTGTTGCAACTTCCTGTTGGGATGCAGGAGGTGCGGAAACCCGCAGGTGGTTCTGGTTAGAAGGCTAATGCTCTATCCAGGCTGAGCTACAGGGGCTCATTTTATTCGCCCTTAGTTTTCCTTCTTCCATTTTTACTAAGGGGCTCACTCGCTTCGCTCGTTCACCCTACGCTCCTTCGTCGCATAGGGCTACTATAAGTTATGTAAAAGAATGAATTTAAAACTTTTCTATTGAATCTTCCAGCCCGTTTATCCTTTCAACATCCTTCATGAAACTCTCCAGGTCATCAACCTTGATTACCCGCCCTTCCTGGTTTTTTATCCTGTAATTTCCGTTTATCTTCTCAACACGATAAATCTGACCGTATTTATCCCGATATGTCCCGCCTTTCCATTTTTTCAAATTGGCCATTATATTTCAAAGCTTTTCAAATCTTGGGCAAGAAATGAATTCTTGAAAGTCTTTTTTGCCTCGTTCAGGACAACTTCAGGATTTTTGTCATATCTGTTTGTGAGATGGGTCAGAAATAATCTTTTTGCATCAGACTTTTTTGCAATTTCTGCGCATTGTTTCGCGGTCCTGTGTTTGTGCTCTTTGGCGAGTTCTGCAAACTCATCAGTGTATGCTGACTCCATGATGAGGGCATCAGATTCTTTGGCATACCTGACAATTCCGGGTTCGTATATGCCGTCCATTACAATGCAGATTTTCCTGCCTTTTTCCGCGAACGCCAAATCCTTTTGAGAGTATCTTTTTCCATTATAGGAGATTGTTTTTCCTTTTTTTATTTCGGCAAGATGTTTTCCTGGCTTTATTCCGAGTTTTTTTAATTTATTCTTGTCTATTCTCATCTTGTCTTTGATGACAAAGCAATAGCCATTGCTTGCTATTCCATGTTCCACGGGAAAAGCTTCAATGAAAAAGTCCTCTTCATCAATGAACTTTCTGCTTGCTTCTTTTACATCAAGTCTTAGCTTATTTCTCATTTCATTTACAACCACTGACGGAAAAGCCTTCAGAACATTGTCCATCTCTTTTTCTATCCCTCTTGGCCCGTATATCCTCAGGATTTTATTGTAATCCTGAAAAGACAGTGTCTGCAATAATCCCGGAATTCCGAGGACATGGTCTCCATGCCAGTGAGTTATCAACAGCTTTGTGAGTTTTGCAGCAGAAATCTTTGCCTTTCTGAATTGTGTCTGCGTCCCTTCGCCGCAATCCACGAGAACATTTTCTTTTCCGAAGCTAATCAGAATTGCAGGGTGATTTCTTTCAGGAGTCGGCACAGCGCCGGAAGTTCCCAGAAATGTTATCTTTACTTTTTCTGGCATTAATAAACAAAGAAAGAGCAGTTTTTATTTGTTATCCTATACTATAATAAATTATAAAAGTTACGCGTGGTTTTACATGGAATGTCTTGGGATGAATTTGATTTTGGGATATCCTTTTTTTGCTGGTATAGGATTCTTGGCAACAGTGATACGGTTCCGACGAGCGACAATGAATTAGACCGCGCGATGAAAAAAGCCGTGGATTCGGGAAGATATGATTCTATCGCTGAATTTTTGCATTTTTCAAATACAAGAACCTGTTTGCGCTGTGTTGAGCTTCCTTCTCTTGAAAGAACGGCAATTAATTCGCAAATAATCTGTTATGCTCCGGAAAATTATAAGTCCGACCGCATTTTAATCTCTCAAAGGGTTGCAGAAAGAATTTTACAAAGGTATGATAATGTTCCCGACATGAAAGAATTTGTTTCAGAAGTATTAACCAGCCTCAGCCAAAACTAAGTTTTGTTATTAATCCTTCTTCAAAGATGTTGATGACGGGGAAATGAAGATTATAGTATCTCCTCTCAGGAACCCCAAGCCGAGATTTCTTTTTACTTCTCCGCCTTCTATCTCCTTGATGTTGTCAAGAACAAGATTTATATGAATGTCGAATGCCAAAAGTGTACCGACAATCTGCTTGTCTCCTTTCAATTGCACTAAAACCTCTTTTCCTTTTGAGTTGTTAAGGAGGTCAAGAGGCCTTTCAATTCCATTAACCATAAGTCTAATCTATAAGAATTGTTTATAAATATTTCTATGATGATTCTGGTTGAATTTCTTTGGATTTTTACTGCTATATCTTGTTTCAGAAAGTTATTTAAATGAAAATTAAACATTCATTATATGCACACAGGGAGAAAAAAGACAGGCGGAAAATATCAGATTAACCGCAAGAAAAAACTTTATGAAAAACGGGGGCAGGCAAGAAAGACAAAGCTTGGCGAGGAAAAAAGGAAGTCCAAGAAAGTTATGGGCGGGGGAAGAAAAGTTTTCCTTCTAAAGGTGAAATCAATGAACCTTCGCGATGGAAAGAAGATCATAAAATCTGAGATAAAAAATGTTCTTGAGACCCCTTCAAACCGATTCTTTGCAAGGCAGAATATTCTTACGAAGGGAACAATTGTTGAAACAAGCCACGGAAAAGCGAAAATAACTAACAGGCCGACACAGGAAGGGGTTGTTAACGGGATTCTTTTGAAATAACTTGTTATTTTTACCGACTATAAGCTCAGAAAAATTTATAAAGGCAAAAACTTTATAAACCGTACGCGAAAAACTTTTCTATCCAAAAAATGGCCTTTGTAAAGAAATGTCCCGAATGCGGAAGCGTGAATATTACACACGATCCACAGTTAGGGGAAGTGATATGCAATGACTGCGGGCTGGTAATTGAAGAGGAAATGGTTGATTCTGGCGCTGACCTTTCCGGAAAGTTTGACAAATCAGAGAAAAAAGGGCGTGGCGGAGCTCCAATCAGCATGCAGAAATTTGACAAGGGGCTTATCACGAATGTAGGGGAAATTTCTGATATCTATCGCCTAGAGCCGGGTCAGACGAGAAAATTCCTGAGACTGAAAAAATGGCAGGAAAGAGTTTCCACTTCAATTGAAAGAAACCTGAGATTGGCAATGGCCGAGTTAAGAGTTATTGCTTCTTATCTGAATCTGCCTAATGTTGTCCGTGATGAGGCCGCAAGAATATATAACTATGTCCTGCAAAGAGGGCTTGTTCGCGGAAGAAGCATGGAGTCTGTGATTGCAGCTTGCTTGTATACAGCATGCCGCTCTTACAATATTCCAAGAACGCTTGATGAGATGGCAATTGCCTCCGACGTCGAGAGAAAAGAAATCGGGAGAACTTACAGGTTCATAATCAGGAAATTGGGAATAAAGATAAAACAGAGTTCACCGAAAGATTATATCTCCAGATTTGCATCTGTTCTGAAACTTTCCCCTAAGACGCAGAATGATGCTCTTAAAATTCTTAAGAGGGCTGAAGAAGTCGAGCTCACTTCGGGGAGGGGTCCCGCGGGAATCTCGGCAGCCGCGTTATATGTCGCAGCCCTGATGAACGATGAGAAGAAAACGCAGAGGGAAGTTGCAGATATTGCGGGAATAACTGAAGTCACAATAAGGAACAGATACAAGGAACTGATAGAAAAGCTTGAGCTTGAAGATAAGATAAAGCAGAAAGAAGCTGAGACTAAATCTGAGAAATAATTATAAATTTATTTCTCTGAAATAACTCGATAATCTTTTCTTAATGCATCCAATGCTTTTTGAGGTATCCATCCACTTCCAGTTCTTGTTATTAAAGTATTTTTGCTTCCTATACAAGCAGAACCTCGTACATCCCTACTATCATAAACCTGAAGAACTATTCCAGATTCTACTGAAGGGTTTGGTCTGTATCCTTCATGATATAGTCTATCCAAAAATTCAATTGTTGTTTTAATACTACTGCATCCATGCGGGGTCCCAAAAACCATATATAATGGATTGAGAGTAATCTGAGGTAAAATTTTTTCTATTATGAGAGGTTCTCCTCTTTGTGTTGTAGCTTTTATTTTGGTGATATAATCTTTTGCAGAAGTCCCATCTCCTTCGGACTGCTCATCTTTTTCTAATATAACTTCTGTTCGATATCCAGACTCCGAAAAGAAAGGATTAACTAAATTAGCATTAATCTCAAAAAAGTCCCAAATTTTTGAGTATGTTTCTCCAAAGTCTAAGTCTCTTATTAGATTAGGCCATTTTACAGGGGTTTCAAATATAATCTCGCTCATGCAATCAATGAAAATGATAACTATAAAAAGATTTATACTTGCTGAAATATATTTTATTTAATGCAGGAGTAGCGAAGTGGTCTAACGCGCAAGCTTCAGAGGCTTGTCCCTTAGTGGGTTCCCAGGTTCGAATCCTGGCCCCTGCACTTTAACAAGTTATAAAAATAGTTCTGGTTTTTTTGTTTGTTAGTGAATTGTCGCGGGGGTGCCGGAGTGGTCAAACGGGCTGGATTTAGGCTCCAGTGGCTTAGTGCCTGCACAGGTTCAAATCCTGTCCCCCGCATTTACTTCAAGAAACAATTAAAAATCCAAGCGACTTTATTCATGAATGCAAATCTGGCGAAGGCATCATTTCAAGGTAATCACTAAGCTCGGAATATTCTACCTCTTTCTTTCCATAGGAATCTCGCTTGCAGCGACGATATGGTCTCTTTATCTTAACTCTTTCCTTAACAGTTCTGCGCTTGTCGGATTCCTTACCAGTTTTTTCATGGTCGCGGAAATCCTTGCGTATATACTACTTATCCCTTTGATAGAAAAGGGGAATAAGGCAAAGATGTTGATTGCTTCGCTTGTATTCTTTGCAATTTCCTATCTCCTCTTCTCGGTTTATTCAAGCATTTATCTTGTCATATTTTTAGGAACCTTGATATCCATAATTACCAGCCTCAGAATCACTGTATTCGGGCTTATCCTCCGCGACAAGACAAAGGACGACAGCGTTTCAAAGAATGAAGGACTGATGTATGCCCTGCTGAACTCTGCCTGGCTTATCGGCCCTCTTGTTGCAGGATATTTCGCAAAGAACTATGGTTTTGGCAGTGTCTTCTTCCTTTCCTCTGTGTTCATCTTTATCTCTTTATTCTTCTTCAAAACGTTTAGAATCAAAGATGGAAGAAGGACAAGAGAAATAGACCACCATAGATTAAGAATTGTCACTGATTTTTTCAGGCACAAGGGCAGAGTTTTCACATATTTACTTAATACTGCCGTAAATTTTTGGTGGGCATTCATTTACATTTACATGCCGATTTACATAGTTGATAACGGGCACAGTGAAGTTGTGGTTGGAATCTTTCTTGCAGCAGTTACATTGCCTCTTGTTTTCCTTGATTACCTCTTTGGCAGGGTGGCCGGGAAAAGCGGCTTCAAGAAGCTATTTTTTATCGGGTTCATAAGCCTCGGAGTCCTTGCAGTCATCTGCTTTTTCATTTCTGACCTATATGTCATACTTGGATTGCTTGTTCTTGCAAGTTTCAGCTTATCAATGATAGAACCTACGGCAGATGCATATTTCTTCGACATAGTTGAAAAAGAAGAAAGGGACAAGTATTACGGGATATATACTACTTCAATAAACACGGGAAATCTCCTGGGTTCACTTCCGGCTGCAGCATTGCTGCTTTTCCTTCCATTCAATTCCCTATTCATATTTTACGGCCTGCCGATGATAGTTCTGGCATTTCTGGCTCTGGGAATAGAAGATTCTTATGAGTTCACTAAGGCCAAAGAATATAAAAAAGACCCTGAGATAAAGAAATAGTTTTAAACCTGCGATTTATACTTTAATTATGCGGAGATGGCACAACGGTCACTGCATTCGGCTGCAGCCCGAATTTTTCCGGGTTCAACTCCCGGTCTCCGCTTTCTAAAAAATTTATAAATTGTAGTTCCTAAGAAGATATGCCCTTGACTGCGGGAATTCATAAAAACCCGCCGGAGGTTTTATGGCATTTATAGTAAAAAAGAAAATTCATGGGAGAGAATATTATTACCTTAATGAGAATAAAAGGGTTGATGGCAAAGTAAAAACAAAAACTCTCGCGTATCTGGGAAAAGACAGGCAAGAAGCTGAGATAAAAAAAAGAGAATTTATGGACAGCAGAATAACAGAAGCAGTAAATGGTAACGGGGGGGATGAGCCGCCCGGAATGAAAATCTCAATTGAAGAACTCGGAACATTCTGCAAAAGAAAAGGGTTCATTTTTCCCTCAAGCGAGATTTACGGCGGAATTGCAGGGTTTTGGGATTTTGGGCCGCTGGGGGTTGAGTTGTTGAATAACATAAAAAAAGAATGGTGGGATTATTTTGTCCGCGGAAGAGATAACGTCGTAGGGATAGAAGCAAGCATAATAAGCTCGCCAAAAATATGGAAAGCCTCAGGACATGTCGCAAATTTCAATGATGTTTCTGTAAGATGCATGAAATGCAAAAAATTTAACAAGGTTGACAAAGTTGAGCTTGAAAGTGAGAAGGTTGCCTGTTCTTTTTGCGGCGGAAAACTTGATAAGTCAACAGCGAAAGATCTGAACCTGATGTTCGGGACGAATGTCGGGCCGATTGAAGAAGATTCGCTACTTTCTTATCTTCGTCCCGAGACAGCTCAGGGGATGTTTTCCGATTTCAAAATCGTGCAGCAGACTTCACGACTGCAACTGCCATTCGGGATCGCGCAAATCGGAAGATGTTTCAGAAATGAAATCGCTCCGAGAGATTTTCTCTTCAGAAGCAGGGAATTCCATATAGGGGAGTTTGAGTTTTTCATAAATCCCGAGGAAAAGAAATGCGAGCTGTTGGATGAGGAACATCTTAATGTCAAGTTCAGATTTCTAAGCGCTGAAGTGCAGGCTCAAGGAAGCGGAGAGTTAACTGAGAAAACAATCCAGGACATCCTGAAAGAAAAGAGGCTTGAAGAGTGGCATGCCTACTGGTTAGCGGAGCAGATTCTGTGGTTCAGGTCCATTGGACTGAATGAGATAAAGATAAGGGAGCACATGAAAGATGAATTAAGTCATTATTCTTCTGCAACTTTTGATGTTGATTATGAATATCCTTTCGGAAGCAAGGAAATTGCCGGCATTGCAAATCGGGGCCAGTTTGACCTGACAAACCATGAAAAAGAGAGCGGGCAAAACATGTCTGTGTTTGACGAGAGATATAAGAATAAAGTCATCCCAAAAGTCATAGAGCCGACATTCGGAATTGAGAGAGTTTTCCTGGCTGTGCTTGCAAAGGCATATCATTACAATAAAGAAAAGAATTACACGACACTTAAGATTCCCGCAAAATTAGCACCGATAAAGGCAGCTATTTTCCCGCTGGTCAAGCAGCCGGAATACGAGAAAATGTCAAAGAGCATTTATCATGAACTGAGAAAAGAGTTCAATGTTTTCTATGACAGTTCAGGAAGCATCGGCAGGAGATATGCAAGAAACGATGAGATAGGGACACCATTTTGCATCACAATTGATGAAGACAGCCTGAGAAACCATGATGTCACGGTAAGATTCAGGGACACGGGAGAGCAGAGGAGGATAAAAGAAAAATCAATTATTAACTTCATGAAAGCGGCTGTCAGGGGCGAGAATGTCCTAAGATTGGGGAAGAAAGTTAATACAAGAAAAAAATAGAATGAGTGAATGGCTGCACCAAGAATTGAACTTGGGACCCCTGCCTCATGAGAGCAGTGCTCTGCCAACTGAGCTATGCAGCCGTGTGAAACCTCCTGCGGGTTTCTACAATTTCCAGCGACCCTGCAATTGCAGTGTATATTAAAATTAAAAATAAATCCTTTAAAAATCTTTAAAATTTACAGAAATCTAATCCCCGGAAGTTTCCTGCTCTTTGTGTTCTATGTTCCTCTTCTTTGTCCTTGCAATAAGCCCTGCAATCTGATTCCTGATTTTCTTGCTTGGCATAGTTTCACCAAGGACTTTTTTGTTCAAATCAAAGTTTTCACTGAAAGGGAGGTCTTTTTCTATTAATGTCTGGGCCGTTCTCTTAACAAGCTTTGTCTTTATTTTTCCCATATTAACAAATTTTATCCTATATTTTTAAGGGTTTCTATTCTATCTTTTCCAGACCCCTCATGCTTTTTAATGCAGCCATCAGATTGTCAAATTTCTTTACCGGCTCGCCCAGGGCCCATATCTTGTATTGAAGTTTGAGCTCATGGGATTTTTTGTAAGAGCTGATTATGTCCTGCTCTGATATCTTTCTTTTATTATAGGCTATAATGAGATATTCTTCATGGTCTTTAACCCGGAATATTATCCTGTTTATGCTTATTTCTTCTATGTCTATGATCTCAATTTTCTTTTTTGAGAGAAGTTCCTTGACTTTATTGAAGAATTTATTATCCTGACTTTTCTTTTTTGTCGGCTTCTGCGGCCTTTTTATCGGTTTTCTAGGTTTCCTTTCTTGTTCTTCACTTTCAACTGATTCTATCTCTTCGACAGGAGATTTAATTTCAGTCATTATTTCGGTTATTGCCTCTCTTGCAGGCTCCTGCGCAGTTTCCTCGACATTTAGCTGAATTTCAACTTTTTTAAATTGCGGAATAAAATCCGATTCCTGCGAGGTGAAGAATCTCCACAGTACCTCTCCGTCTTTTTCAAAAGGGACCGCAAAATCTTTTATGTCCCTCATTGCCACGCGTATTGCAGGTTCAAGTTCTTTGTCAGTCAGGAATCTCTTTTCTTTCAGGAGCATGAATGCATCTTTTTCCTTGTTTTTCAGGTATTGCGAAAAATTTTCTAACAGAGGTTCCTGACCCGGGATAAAATAGAGCGGCGAGCTTCCGACTCTTAGGTTGGAAATCCTGAGTTCCTTATTTGAAAGAAGCTCTGAGAGAAATGCAGAAGCAAAAAGTATGCTGAGCCCTGTTTCTTTTGCAATGAAGACAGGCAGACTTGGGCCGTGCATCTTTATCAGATACAATATTTTTTCCCTCATCAATGACGCGTCCACCATTACGCTGGAAAATATTTAAAAGTTATAAAGATTGTTATGTCGCGAGACAACCTACGGTTTTCTTTAACTCGCAACCTTGCTCGTTGCGGATTTTGCAATTTTGTCTCGCAAAATTGCTCGGCTTAATTTTCCCTCAATGTAGCCTTTACGGCTTAACCCAATTTACTTCATAATAGGTAATGTCTCCTTCTTCATCCACAATTGCTATCAGAAGTTTCTTCTTCGTTGAATGAGCAACACGGTTCTTTGCCGAGAATTCCTGCCAAGTGAATGTTTTTGATTCATAATCTGTGAAAGCGACCCACTTTGAATGTTTGTCTCCCATCTTTGCCCCTTTTTCATAAATTCGGAATTCTGCGCCGAATTTAAGCGCTGTTTTTACAACGTATCCTTTTTCGCGAAGGTCCCTGAATACCGGATATTTCAATTGGATTTTTTTGTCAGATTTCTTGAATCGCTTCATCAGCCCGTCAAAAGAAATTTTCTTTCCCGAGGATAATACTTCTATTTTTCCTTTCTCAACAAGGAAGAGCGCTTCCGAGGGGGAATAGATAACCTTGCCCTCTTTTTTCTCGCCGAAGCTGCTTTTTTCATGAAGAGAGAATGCTTCAGATGAATTGCTGGAAACCTGCTCTCCGACAAGATAGGCCTGTATTCTTTCCATTTTTGAATAAGACAACAGCAATATTTAAAAGTTTGTCGTGGTATTTTACATCATGGATTATAATTTCACTGCACTTGAAAAAAAATGGCAGAAAAGATGGGGTGAGAAAAAAATATTTGAGGTCAAAGAAGAGAAAAAAGGCAAAGAGAATTTTTACTGTCTTGAGATGTTTCCCTATCCTTCTTCCAGCGGGCTCCACATCGGGCATGCATTCAATTATACAATAGGGGATGTTTATGCGAGATTTAAGAAAATGCAGGGGTTCAATGTTCTTCATCCTATGGGATATGATTCCTTCGGGCTTCCGGCAGAGAATGCAGCAATAAAATCGCATGCAGATCCGAAAGAATATACAGAAACAGCCATAAAGAATTTCATAAAACAGCAAAGGCTTCTCGGGCTCAGCTATGACTGGACGAGAGTTCTCATGACTCACAAGCCTGATTATTACAAATGGGACCAATTTTTCTTTCTGAAACTTTTTGAGAAAGGTCTTGCTTATAGAAAAAAATCTCCGGTGAACTGGTGTCCAAAGTGCAACACTGTGCTTGCAAATGAGCAGGTTGTCAACGGGAAATGCTGGAGGCATCAGGATACAGACGTTGAAATAAGAAATCTTGAACAGTGGTTTGTCAAGACGACCGATTATGCAGAGGAACTCTTGGAGATGATAGAAAAACTGAACTGGCCCGAGCCCATTAAAATGATGCAGAGAAACTGGATTGGCAGAAGCGAGGGTGCAGAAGTTGTTTTTGATATTGACGGGGACAAGTGGCCTGTTTTCACGACGAGACCAGATACCATCTTTGGAGTCAGCTTCGTTGTTATCTCACTCCAGCATCCAAGGCTGATGCAATTAGTCTCACCCGACAGAAAAAAGGAAGTTGAAAAATTCCTGAAGAAAATGAAATCGGTAAAGCAGGAAGACCTGGACAAGATGGAAAAAGAAGGAGTCTTTATCGGAAGATATGCGAAAAATCCTATGACTAATGAAAAGGTTCCTGTTTATGCCGGAAATTTTGTTGTTGCAGATTACGGAAGCGGAATGGTAATGGGCGTGCCTGCCCATGACCAGAGAGATTTTGATTTTGCAGTGAAGTATGGGCTGCCTATGAAGGCTGTAATCGAGCCCAGGGATTTTGAAATTTATGAAAGAAACGGACAGCTTCCAAGCGCTTATGAAGGCGATGGGGAGCTGATAAATTCCGGCGAATTCACGGGAATGAACAACAGAAAGGTTATTGCAGAGATAACAAAATATTTGGATAAAAAGAAACTTGGAAAAGTGCAGGTTCAGTTCAAGATGAGGGACTGGCTTGTCAGCAGGCAGAGATATTGGGGCGCCCCGATTCCAATAGTCTATTGCAATGATTGCGGAATTGTTCCTGTTCCTGAAAAAGACCTCCCCGTTCTTCTTCCTGCGAAGGTAGAATTCGGCATCGGAAATCCTCTTGAGACAAATGAAAAATTTGTGAATGTAAAATGCCCGAAATGCGGCATGAAAGCCAGAAGAGAAACAGACACTATGGATACTTTTTTTGATTCCAGCTGGTATTTTCTCAGATTCTGCGATCCGCAAAATTCCAAAAAGCCTTTTGATTTTAATAGGGCAATGTACTGGAACCCGGTTGACTTTTACACCGGGGGGGCCGAGCATGCAGTCATGCATTTGATGTATGCGAGATTTTTTACAAAAGCCCTCCGCGATCTTGGATTCATTGAAATGGATGAGCCATTTACACGGCTCTTCAACCAGGGAATGATTCACGGTGAGGACGGATTTGTGATGTCAAAGTCCAGAGGGAATGTCGTAAATCCCATTGACATGATTGAAAAATATGGTGCTGATGCATTGAGGCTTGCACTGGTTTCCTTTGCCTCTCCAGACAAAGACACTAATTGGGATGAAAATGTGCTCAACGGGAATTTTAAATTCCTCCGGAAATTGTTCTCTTATTTCAACGCTGTAAAAAAATTCTCAAAATCAGACGAGCGAATGGACAGCAAGATTAACAGGGCTGTAAAAAATGTCACCGACTTCATAGAAAGCATGAAGTATAATTATGCAATCATCGAGATAAGGAATCTGTTCAATTCTTTTCCAGACCAGACAAGCAGGGAAAACCTTGAAAAATTCCTGAAATTAATCTCTCCTTTCTGCCCGCATATTGCGGAAGAGTTCTGGGAGAAGATGGGAAACAAGAATTTCATTTCTGTTTCTTCCTGGCCTAAGGCTGATGAGAGCAGAATTAATGAGGGTTTTGAGATGGAAGAGAAAATAGTGGAAAGGCTGGCAGAAGATATCAAGTCCGTGAAGAACCTTATTTCAAAAAGAGAGAAGCCCGGTGCAGCTTATGTATATGTTATACCGAATGAGAAGAAAGTATTTGAAGACAATCTTGATAACTTGGAGAAAAAAACTCAGATCCATGTAAAGATTTATTCTGTAAGTGATAAAGACAAACACGATCCCCTGGGAAAATCAAAGAAAGCAAAGCCCGGAAAACCCGCGATTTATCTGGAATAGGATAGGTTTTTATAATTATTTTAACTGGATTTCATATGCTCGGCAATAAAAGAGGGGAACTTGGGATAAAACAATTTCTCATAATCCTTGCGAGCGCAATCATACTCTGGATTGCTGTCGTCCTGATATTCATCCTGCCCGGTCAAAACCGTTCATTTTATACTTCAGGAGTGCCGACGTGCGGTGATGGGAGTTTCTACAATACCTGTTCCCTTGACAAGCCCTATTACTGCAGCAGAGGAATTTTAGTCGCAAACCCTCTTGCATGCGGATGCCCTGATTCTCTGACCAAATCTGGAAATTCCTGCACATCAAAATACCAAACTAATCAGAGTAGCATGGTCTTTCATTATGTTCTCAATGGAAGGAACATGAGCGTAAACTATACACTGTATGGCGGGTTTGCAGATTATCTCTCGACTCTTCCAGATTCAATCACATATACCGACGGGCAACAGCCGCAAAAGTCTGATTTCGTCCTCATGAAACTGAATAATCCAATTCAGCAGGCATTTATTGAGCCTCTTGTGAAGCAAATAGAAAATCTGGCCCCGACAGACAAGGTTACCCAAGCCAGAATAGCGATTAGCTTAGTGCAGAATATCCCGTGGGGCTCTTCAGGAAAAACAGTTAACTTTGGTGCAGGAGCTGTTAACTATTCAAGGTATCCCTATGAAGTCCTGTATGATAATCAGGGTTTGTGCGGAGAGAAATCAGAACTTTTGGTTTTTCTATTGAGAGATTTGGGATACGGAACCGCGCTTTTTTATTATCCCCAGGAAAATCATGAAACAGCCGGCATAAAATGTCCTGTTCAGGAGAGCGTGGGCGGAACAGGATACTGTTTTATTGAGGCAAGCGGCCCGGCAATATTGTCAGATGACTCTTTAGTCTATGTTGGGGGAGTGACCCTCAGCGAATCTCCGGAGGTTGTTTTGATTTCAGACGGAATTTCTCTGCCAGATAATCTGCCCGAGTACAATGATGCGCGCACTCTTGAAAGCCTTAGTGGCAGAAGCTGGCTTGATCCGATATCTTCTGCAAAATTGAGCCAACTTGAGCAGAAATATGGCCTGGGCCAGGCTTATAAAATTGATTAATTCCCTCTTTGAAAATACAAAAGATTTTTAAAAAAGACAGATTTTATAGAAAAAAGAGGATGAGAAATAAATTCTTCAAGATACAAAATGCGATTATTCATCGCGAAGGAAAAAAAGGGATTTAGCACAATGAAAGTTGCAATTAACGGATTGGGGAGGATTGGAAGGCTTGTTCTGAAAAGTGGTCTGGACGAAGGGGTGAATTTTGTCGCTATAAATGACCTTACCGATCCAAAAACATTGGCTTACCTGATCAAGTATGATTCTGTTTACGGAAGATATGATAAAGAGGTTGAAGCTGGAAAAGATTTCATAAAGATAGGGAACAAAAAGATCATGATCCTGTCTGAGAAAGAACCGGCAAGTCTTCCATGGAAGAAACTTGGAGTTGACCTTGTTGTTGAGTCCACTGGATTTTTCACAGATCGGGAAGGAGCAAGCAAGCATCTTCAGGCAGGAGCTAAAAGAGTTGTCATCTCTGCGCCGGCAAAAGAACCGGACATTACTATCGTTCCGGGAGTTAATGATGAATTATTGAAGAGCAGCCATAAAATAATTTCAATGGCGAGCTGCACAACAAACGGGCTCGCACCTGTTGCGAAAGTCCTTGAAGACGAATTTGGGATAGTAAAAGCTTTCATGACCACAGCACATGCTTATACCGCAGACCAGCATCTTGTTGATTCGCCGCATAAAAAAATGAGACGCGGGCGCGCCGCTGCCGCAAATATTGTTCCGACGACATCAGGAGCCACAGGGGCAGTTGCAGAGGTGATTCCAACTCTTAAAGGAAAGATGACCGGGCTTGCGCTCAGAGTTCCCGTTCCAAGCGGGAGCATTGTTGACTTTGTGGCGGAACTTGAAAGAGAAGTCACAAAAGATGAGGTCAATAAGGTCCTGAAGAAGGCCGCATCTTCGGGAAGATTAAAAGGGATAATGAAATACACAGAAGACGAAATCGTTTCTTCAGATATTGTCGGGGAAACTCATTCATCAATTGTAGACGGGCTTTCCACGCAAACTATCGGGAACATGGTCAAAGTCTTAGCATGGTATGACAATGAATTCGGTTATGCTCACAGACTTGCAGGATTTTTGAAAAAATTAGGATAATTCTCATATTCAGATGGAATCAATATCGAAAGCAGATGTGAAAAACAAGATTATTTTGCTTCGCGAGGATTTAAACTCAGATGTTGAAAAGGGTAAAGTAGTTATGTCTGAAAGGATAAAACAGAGCGCAGAGACGATAAAAGCGCTCCAGAAAAGAGGCGCGAAGATTGTAGTTATTGCACACCAGGGCAGGCCAGGTAAGGGGGACTTCACCTCTCTTGAACAGCATGCGAAGCTGCTTAACAGGTATGTGAAAATAAAATTTATCCAGGACATAATCGGGAAAAAGGCGGAGAATGCAATAAAAGGATTGGGAAATGGTGATGCAATACTTCTTGATAACATAAGAAAACTAAGGGATGAAACGGATTTTACAAAAAAAGATTTTGTTTCCAGATTATCGGGATGGTGCGACATCTATGTCAATGACGCATTTTCAGTCTGCCACAGAAAACAGGCTTCTATTGTAAGTTTTCCCCGGCACATGAAAAGTTTTGCAGGCCCTCTGCTGATGAAAGAAACCAATGCACTGAAAAGGATAAATCTGAAGAACTGCCTTTATATCTTAGCAGGAGCGAAGCCCGAGGACAACATAATGCTTATGAGGAAGAATAAGGTTCTTGCATGCGGTTTGTTTGGACAGATGTGCCTTGTTGCTCTTGGAAAGAATTTAGGAGCGCAGAATGCATACCTCAAAAAAAATATTTCCGATTATGGGAAATCAATAAAGAGCTTGAAGAACAGACTGGGTAAAATGAAGAACCTTGTGAAATTGCCTGTTGATTTTGCAGTAATGGATGAGAGGAGGAACAGGAAAGAGATTCCGCTGGAGAATTTTCCGAGCAAGTATGAAATTTATGACATCGGGAAAAGAACGCAGAATATTTTTGCAGGTGAGATCAAGAAAGCAAAATCAATTTATATGAAAGGCCCTGTCGGATACTATTCTGATTCTAAGTTCTTCAAAGGAACATATGCAATTTTAAAAGCAATCTCAGAGAGCAGAGCGTTTTCTGTTCTTGGCGGCGGGCAATTGAGTGATGCAATTACAAAATCAGGTATTTCCCCGAAAAAATTCGGGCATATCAGCCTTTCCGGAGGGGCTCTTTTGCAGTATCTTGCAGGAAAAAGACTTCCCGGACTTCAAGCATTGGGATTCTATAAATGAAAAGGTTTTTAATTTTGCATGGGCTATTCATGATGTACAAGAGGTAAAATGAAGAAATTTGATGTCGTGACGTTTGGTTCTGCTGTTATTGATATATTTGTAGATACAGATGTGAGAGAGAAAGGAAAGTTCATGGCTTATCCTGTGGGCAGCAAGATTCTTGTCAGGAACATGAAGTTTAATATCGGCGGAGGCGGAACAAATGCGGCTGTTGCTTTTTCAAGACTTGGATTGAGAACAGGATATATCGGAAAGCTGGATGCGGATTTCGGCGGAAGAAAGATAACTGAAATGCTGAAGAGGGAGAACATTGAATTTTTGGGGAAAATGGAAAAGAACCCTGATATTGTTGGCGGGTATTCCATAATCCTTGACAGCAGGGAAAATGATCGGACAATCCTCACTTACAAAGGGGTCAATGATGATGTTGGTTTTTCAGACGCAGAGCATGATTTTAAAACAAAATGGTTTTATGTGTCCTCATCAATCGGCGAAAGTTTCAGGACGGTGAAAAGACTGGCAGAATCAATGCATAAACACGGCGTGAAAATTGCATTTAATCCAAGCGAGTACATGATAAAGAATGAAAATCTGAAGGACTTCCTGAAAATATGCGACATTATAAGCCTAAACAAAGAGGAGGCTGAACTTTTAACGAAGAAAAGAGATTTGCTCTTCGGCCTGCATGAACTTGGTCCCAGAATCGTTGTTATCACAAACAAGGACAAAGAGATTACTGCATATGATGGAATAAGAAAATACGAGCTGGTTCCCCACAAGATAAAAATTGCAGAGCGAACAGGGGCAGGGGATGCCTTTGCATCAGGATTTGTTGCCGGGCAGATAACCGGAAAATCTGTTGAAGACAGCCTGAGATTTGGGCTGGAAGAGTCTGAGTCAGTCATAAAACACAGGGGAGCAAAAATCGGATTGATAAGGAGGAAGTTGAAATGAGATTTAATAATGAGATAAAACTTCTTGAAGAATTAGCAAAATTAGAACATCAACAATGGGCTCATTGGACTACATATCTACTAAATAATCTTACAAAAGAAAATATTAAGAAATGGACAAAGCAGATTAAGACACCCTACCCAAAACTTTCTGAAAAGGAAAAAGAATCGGACAGGGAGTGGGGTAAGAAAGTGCTGGAAATAATTAAACAAAAGAATAATCTTGGGCTATAACTTATGAAAATTGCGTTCTTTGAGATGAAGGAGAAATGGGAAATAGAATACATGAAAAAACATCTGAAGAATCACAGGCTATTCTTCTTTAGCGGAGAACTCAACAAGAATAATGCAAAAAATTTCAGGGATTTTGACATAATCTCCATTTTCATTTACTCAAATATAACTCCGGACGTTATTTCTGAATTAAAAAAGACCAAGGCAATTATAACGCGTTCCACAGGCTTCGACCATGTTGACATTAAATCATGCGACCGGAATAAAATAAAAGTTTACAATGTTCCAAGATACGGCAGCAACACCGTTGCGGAATACGCCTTTGCCTTGGTGCTTGCACTGGCAAGGAAGATAATAAGGAGCAATGAACGAGTCAGAAACCTGGATTTTAGTCTTGATGGATTAAGGGGGATGGACATCAAAGGGAAAACTCTTGGTATTGTGGGACTTGGCGAAATAGGGGCATGCGTTGCAGAAATTGCGAGAGGATTCGGGATGAATATTCTTGTTTCAACTAAGATAAAAGATCCCAAAACCGCGAAGTCTCTTGGATTCAGGTATGTCAATTTCAACTATCTTCTGAAGAATTCCGATATAATAACATTCCATGTTCCGCTCCTGCCCTCAACAAAACACATGCTTAATTCCGGAAACATCAATCTTGTGAAAAAAGGGGCTTTGCTGATAAACACCTCGCGAGGGGAAGTTATTGAAACGGAAACGGTAATAAAAGCATTGAATAGAGGAATAATCTCGGGAGCTGCTATGGACGTTCTTGAGGGCGAGGAACTGATAAAAGACGAGAGAGAATTATTATTTAAGCAACACTCGCATGAGGAACTTAAAGCTGCATTGGAGGAAAGTGTTCTGGCAGAACATGAGAATGTGATAATCACCCCACACAATGCCTTTAACACACAAGAGGCACTGCAGAGGATTCTTGATGTGACAATTCAGGATGTAAGATTTGCAATTCAAAACAAAAAGGAGAATACTGTGAAATGCGAGTGAATCTCGGGAAAATAATGAAAAACGGAAAAGCAATGTTTCTTGCTTACGACCACGGATTGGAACACGGGCCGATAGAATTCAATGACAAAGACGCAAACCCGGAGTATATAATTGATATTGCGAAGAAAGGAAAATACAATGCATTGATTTTTCAGAAGGGAATCGCGGAGAAATACAATGAGAAAATAAAAAAGTCGAAAATTCCTTTGATAATAAAACTCAATGGAAAAACAAATTTGTTTCAGGGCGAGCCTGTTTCGAGGCAGATTTGCAGCGTCAAAGAAGCTCTGGACTTGGGAGCGAAAGCTGTGGGTTATACGATTTATATCGGAAGCAGATATGAATCTGTTATGCTGAAAGAATTTGATTCAATCGAGGAAGAGGCACATGCAAAGGGTATTCCGGTAATTGCATGGATTTATCCGCGTGGAAAAAGCGTTGAGAAAAAGCCAGGAGGAGAATTGATGGCTTATGCTGCGCGAACGGGTCTGGAAATTGGAGCAGATATAATAAAAATAAAATACAACGGAAATGTAAAAGACTTGAAATGGGCAGTTAAAGTCGCCGGAAAGACACAAGTCATGATTGCTGGCGGCGTCCATGAAGACGAGAAGATTTTTCTGAAGCAGGTTAAGGAGATAATCAACGCTGGCGCAGCAGGCCTCGCAGTGGGAAGAAATATTTGGCAGTCTGGAAATCCGGTAGAACTCTCAGGTAAAATAAAAAGAATGATTTGGGATTAATGGACTTGCCGAGAATCGGACTCGGATCTTCCGGCTGCGAACCGAATATAATGCCATTATACTACAAGCCCATGTACGACAACCTACGGTTTTCTTACACTAACTTTCCCTTAAGTGTCTATTGAAAAAGTTTATATCCCTGCATTTATAATAATTTACTATAAAAGAAGATGATAACAATAATCAATTTCAAAACTTATAAGCAAGGAGAAGAGGTTATTAAGCTCACGAAGGAAATTGAGAGAACAGACAAAAATATTATCATTGGAGTTCAGGCTGTTGATATAAGGGAGATTTCTAAAAAAACAAAGCTCCGGGTTTTTGTGCAACATGCGGATTATTTTGAAAAAGGAAGAAACACGGGATTTGTCATTCCCGAGGCTGTAAAGGCTGCAGGCGCATCCGGCGTTTTTATAAATCATTCGGAGCACAAATTGAATTTTGATATAATCAAAAGGACAATGAAGAGATGCAAGGAAGTTGGACTGAAAACAGCTGTTTTTGCGGCGGATTTGGGGGAAATGAAGAAAATTGAACGATTAAAACCCACTTATTTAATCTTTGAGCCTCCTGAGCTTGTAGCAGGTAAAGTCTCAGTATCTTCTGCTAAGCCTGATATGATAAAAAAGATTTCAAAAGCTGTTAAAATGAAATTTCTTGTTGGTGCAGGGATCCATTCCAGAAAAGATGTTGAGGTTGCTTTGAGATTAGGAGCCTCTGGAATTGCGATTTCTTCAGCTATAACGCAAGTGAAAGATCCATCTGCAGAACTGAGAAGACTTATCCTATGAGGAAGTTAATTTTTATTACTGGGATGAATGGCAGCGAAAAAGATATGTTCCTTGTCAGAAAAATGTTGAAAAATTTTGAAGTAATCTATTTTCCATATGATACCACATTAAGAAAGAGTATAACTGAATATGCCTTACAATTAAAATCTTTTATTAATAATTTAAATTTGACAAGAAAAGAGAAGGTCTCTATTTTTTCTTTAAGTGCAGGAGGGATAATCGCCTCCTATTATACAAAATTTTTAGATAAGAAGAGAGTCAATAAACTAGTTACCGTCTGTTCTCCTTTTGGAGGGAGCTGGATTCGGATATTTTTTCGAAAAAGAAGAGGGGCGCAAGAACTTGGACCTAATAGCATTTTGTTGAAAAGACTTGCAAATAAAAAGAATAAATTCATAAAAGAATTTAATCTCTGGTGCTTTCTGGACCCTTTAGTTCCGGGAACTTCAGGAAAAGGAGATAATTCCAAGCATACTTTATTCTTTTTACATTGGGTTATACAATTTTGGCCTCCAATAATTCTGAGGGCTAAGGATTTTTTAGAAGAGGATTAGCCTGCAGCAAAAATCCAGCCGCCGTCAACAACTAGCTCTTCACCTGTTATGTACGAAGATGCATCTGAAGCAAGGAAAACAACCGGTCCCCCAATATCTGCCGGTTCCCCTATTCTGTTTAATGGTATCTTTGCAATCTGCTCTTTTAGCATCTTTTTATTTTTTAACAAATCGCGGGTCATAGGCGTGTTAATAACTCCGGGGTGAATTGAGTTTACTCTTATTCCCTTTTTTCCAAATTCAACAGCCAAAGATTTTGTCAGCGCACGAACACCTCCCTTTGCAGCGCAATATGCCGCTGAGTTGGAAAATCCGGAGATTCCCGCAATTGAAGAGATGTTGATGATGCTGCCTCCCCTTTTCATGTACTTTAATGCTTCACGAGAGCAAAGAAAGACTCCTCGGAGATCAACATGAATCATTTTCTCCCATTCTTCCCCGCTTACATTTGCCGTCGGAGAAGCCTTGTATATCCCGGCGTTATTCACAAGGATGTCTATTTTTCCGAATTTTTCCATCGTTTTATTGATTAGATTTATAACTTCTTTTTCATCAGACACATCAGATCTAATATAAACTGCGTCCCGTTTTAGAGATTTTATTTTCTTTACGGTGTTTTCACCCGGAATTATATCGGAGACAACAACATCTGCTCCGGCTTTTGCAAGCTCTATCGCAATACCCTCACCCATGCCCCGTGAAGAACCAGTCACAACAGCCACCCTTCCCTTTAGGCTGAACATATCACCCATTTCATTTTATTGACGGATTTATTTTATTTAAACCTTTTGAGAAACATTTAAAATTATGAATCTATTCTTTTTGAAATGGGCAAAAAAATCGGGGTGGATCTTGGAGGGACTTTTCTCCGTGTGGGAATTGTCGAGAATAATAGGGTTGTAAAGTACATAAAGAAACAGACTCCGAAAACCGAAAAAGAGCTTGTAAATGAAATGGCAAAATCAATTTCAGAGTGCATGACCTCTGATGTTACGGGGATAGGGGTCGCCAGTCCCGGGCCATTGAAGGACGGGATAATTTATGACACCCCAAACCTGCCATTCACGCATTTCAACATGAAGCAATTTCTGCAAAGGAAATTCAAGAAAAGAGTTGAAATAAAGAATGATGCTCATTGCGTTGCACTTGCGGAAGCAAAATTAGGATGCAAGAAAAAGAATTTTCTTGTAGTCACTCTTGGAACAGGAATCGGCGGAGGAATCATCATTGACGGAAAATTGTATGAGGGGCAGGGTTATGCGGGCGAACTCGGGCATTTGGTTTTGGATGACGGAAAGTATTGGGAGATATTATGGCAGGAAAATAAAAAGAAAACCCAGGCATGTTGCAGTGGGAAGTTCATGATAAAAGACATGTTCCATAAAAAAAACAAAGAAGCCGCTGAAATATTAAGGAGCACCACAAGATATTTGGGGCAGGGAATCGGTTCTTTGATAAATGCGTTTGACCCTGAGGTTGTAATTCTCATGGGCGGAGTCCGGGAAGCGGGAAGTAAATTCCTTAAAATGATAAGCAGAGAGGCAAAGAATTATACAATACTTCCCAGAATCCCGCCAATAAGGTGGAGTAGACTTGATCATCCTGGGATTTTGGGTGCGAGCTTGCTGATTAGTTAGTTATTCAACAACAGCCTTAATTCTCCTGACCCCTGCGCTCGAAGATTCTTCCTTTATGATTTTAAACTTCCCGACCTCACCAGTATTTTTTACATGCGGTCCTGTGCAGATTTCCCTGCTGAAGAATCCACGCTTTTCTTTCGGATCAAGGACGGTATAAACAGAAACTCTTTCGGGGTATTTTGCACCGAATTCAGCTTCTGCTCCGGAACTCATTGCGTCTGTGAGCGACATCTCCTGTCTTTCAACCTTTAGATTTTCTTTTATCTTTTTATTGATTAGGTTTTCTGTTTCTTTTAATTCTTCATCAGAGAGTTTTCTTGGAAAATTAAAGTCAAATCTCAACCTCTCGGCAGTTATGTTTGAACCTTTTTGGTGTATGTTCTTATCTCTCAAAATTTCTTTCAGTGCAGCATTCAGCATGTGCGTTGCCGTATGTAACCTCGTTGTAGTTGATGAACTGTCTGCAAGGCCTGACTTGAACTTGCCTTCTGCGGCTGCTTTTGAAAGCGTTTTATGCTTTTCATATTCTTCCCCAAACTCTTTTTCATCGACTTTTATTCCTTTTTCTTTTAATATCTCTTCAGTCATCTCTATCGGGAAGCCATAGGATTGGTAAAGAAGAAATGCATCTCGTCCGGAAATTATCTTCTTACCCCTTGAAATCTTATGAAGGGTTATAAGACCCCTATCTAATGTTTTATTAAACGTATTCTCTTCTTCCAGCAAAATATTTAATATTCTTTTTTTATCCTTCAATATTTCATAGTCATCATATATTTCGAAGACAATTTCTGCAATTTTATCTGTGAAGAAGCCGGATTTTTGTTCCAATTTTAGATTTACCCGCCCATATTTAACAGCCCGCCTTATCAGTCTCCTTAAGACATATCCCCTTTCGGTATTTGATGGGGAAACACCGTCGGCAATTATGAAC
Organism: Nanobdellota archaeon; assembly: GCA_028867075.1. Taxonomy (GTDB): domain Archaea; phylum Nanobdellota; class Nanobdellia; order Pacearchaeales; family GW2011-AR1; genus JAKLIN01. The sequence goes on from JAGWGZ010000001.1 coordinate 69,292, forward strand.
ACTGCCGCCTTGATGTGGTCTGCTATTATCCGCATGGCTTTTATCACCTCTTTTTCATATTTGTCATAATCTTCTTTTAATGCGACTATTGTTCTTTCCTTATCATTTTTTGGATAGATCTTTCCTGAGATCTTTTCTATCTCTTTTATTATCGGTAAAAAGCAATCGCTGAGATAATTATCATCCAGTCCATTCAGCGCAGCGACTGTTCTTTCAACGCCCCCGCCGAAATCTATGTTTTTTTGCTTTGCAATATTGAAATTTCCTTTTTCATCTTTTACATACTGCATTAAGACATCATTTCCGATTTCGATCCATTTTTTATCCCCCGGGTTGAATTTTGCAGGCGCTTTTTCTTTCCCGCACCAGAAGAATTGTTCTGTGTCCGGACCGCAGGGCCCTGTTTTTCCCGCGGGCCCCCACCAGTTATTATCAGATTCATAAACTCCTCCTTTTAGATAGGCAATTCTTTCTTTTGGAATTCCGATTGATTTCCAGATATTTGCAGATTCATCATCCTTTTGGAGCTGCGGAACCCTTGAATCTCCCCCGAAAACACTGACTGCGTATTTATTCAGCGGAATTTTAAGGACCTTGTTCTGGAATTCAAAGGTCATCTTTATCGCCTGTTCCTTGAAATAATCTCCGAGGCTCCAGTTCCCAAGCATTTCAAAAAAAGTGTGGTGGTACGTGTCTCCGACCTCGTCTATGTCCTGCGTTCTTATGCATCTCTGAACGTTGCACAATCTCTTCCCAAGAGGATGCGGCTGGCTCAGGAGATAAGGAACAAGGGGGTGCATGCCTGCTGTCGTGAACAGAACTGTCGGGTCATTTACAGGAACAAGGCTCGCATTCGGGATTATCCTATGACCTTTTGAACCGAAGAATTTTAGATACCTGTCAATAAGTTCCTTCCTGCTTATTTTCATATATTAATTCCAGAATTATTCTTTATAATTATTTTGCTAATATGAAAGCGCTTTTAGTCTTTTTTGGATTTCCATGAGCTGTGATTCCAGGTCGCTTTCGTTCTTTGTCTTTAATCCCGGAAGAGAACTCACTGATTTTTCCTCATGATGCTTCAATATGCGCGGAATTTTTATCTGGGGCATGTTTGCTTCAAGGAGCTTTATGTACATGGTTGTTTTTTTGAGTTCCCGATAAAATCTGGATTTCAGCTTTGTTTCCATCTCGCGAAGGAGAATATATCTCTGCATGGACTTTATCAGATTAAGGAGGTCCATCTCGGATGAAAGAAGATCTTTTTTTGACTGAACCGCTTCCGCAAATTCAAATCTTACGTGTATGAAGTTCTCGCCCTTTTCCATTTTATTCAATTTTTGAGAAAATGTCTCTATCAATCCGCTCTATCTGGTTTTTCATTGTCTGGAGTCTCTCCTGCCACGAGTTCAGCTCCTTGCTCTCCTCTTCCTTTGTCCTCTTGATCTCCTCAAGGAGTTTTTCAACGCCCGCAATTTGCTTCTTTATCTTATCGAATACTTCTATGTTTTCTTCAAACTTGTCCAGCCGCACGAATACCGGCTCTTCTTTCTGAATTCTTCCGGCATATATTTTTTTCGTTGATGGCTCAGAAGAGCTTATGCTTCTCGTCATTGGAGCCATAGAAGGTTCTTCTTCAGGCATTTCTTCTTCCTCATCAGAATTTATTTCCCGCGTCATTGGTCCTGATGAAAACATCGGCATCGTCTGAACTTCTTCTTCAGAGTCATTTGTCTCATCACTCTCTTTTCCTCCAGATACGGCATCTTTTATTGTGTTTTGAGAAAATTTGTCTCCGAGAGAACTCGGCGGGATACGTGGAAGCGCATTAAGTTTTTGTTTCTGAACATTTGATGCAGGCATGTCCGGAAGCTTTGGCAAAGGCGGCAATTCAGGAAGTTCAGGCAACTCGGGAACAGATGATATATTCGCAGAAGAAGCCCCTTTTTTGTTCTTATTAAACAATCCCATTTTATATTGTTGAATATATTAAACAGAATATATAGGTTTAAAAACTTTTCATTGTTTTATTGAAAACGCAAAATATTTATTTGCATTTAATGTCGGAAAACCATGGATAAGAAACTGATAAAGGACGCATTTACAGAAGCAGCAGGGAAGCAGGCAGAGCTTCTTGTAGACATTCTCGATGACAAAAAGTATATGAATGAATTCCTCATTGCAAAAAAACTTGATGTTCCGGTGAATCAGGCAAGGAATATTCTGTATAAGATCTCGGAGCATGGACTTGTGTCTTCTACAAGGAAAAAAGACAAGAAAAAAGGATGGTTCACTTACTCATGGAAGATTGAGGAAATGAGGTCCCTGGAATTTCTGAAAGAGGCAATTTCCCGGCGAATGGATCAGATAAGAAACCAAATCCGAAGCAGAGAGACAAGAGAATTTTATGTGTGCGAAAGATGCCATGTTGAATTCAATGAAGAGAATGCATTGCTCCATGACTTTGTCTGCCCCGAGTGCGGGAATGTGCTCACGTTGAAGGATAACAGCAAACTTTTGAAAGAATTCAAAAAGAATCTTGAGGGCTTCGAAATTATGCTGAACACAATTGACGGAGAGATAGGGAGGGAGCAAGCGATTGAATCAAAGAAAATAAAGATAAAAGAAGCTGTAATGAAGAGGGCTAAACTGAAAGAGAAAGCTGCTGCACGGGAAAAGGCCAGGAAGGCAGCAAAAAAACCGGCTTCTAAGAAACCCAAGAAACAGACAAAGGCACATAAAAAATCAAATAGTTCTAAAAAGAGAAAGAAGTAATATGGATGGATACAGACTTGTAACCCGCAGAAGATTTCATCTGAGTGTAAACACAATTCTTATCCTGATAAATTTTGTACTCTTCATAATTCTTTCAGTACTTGTCTCAATAAACCCGAATTTTCTCAGTTATTTCTCACTCAACCCTTCGAATGTGCTGCAGGGGAAATACCTATGGACCTTCCTGACAAGTATGTTCTCGCATGTTTACTTCTGGCACATCGCATTTAACATGATTTCGCTTTTCTTTGTTGGGGTTCTTGCGGAGAGGATTATCGGGCCGAAGAGATATCTTCTGTTTTATCTTGCCGCCGGGCTGTTTGCAGGTCTTGTTTTTGTATTGCTTGCGGGATTCCTTGGAACAAATCCTCTTGGAGCGAAACTCTTTGGAAGCCCCGACACTGCAGGAATAGGAGCTTCAGGGGCCATATTTGGAATTGTCGGATTGCTTGCAGTCCTGACTCCCAAAAACAGAATTTACTTGGTTGCAGGCCCGTTGATTGCGATAATTGCTGAATCTGTCCTGTCTAACTTTGCCTCAGCACCGATAATGAGCGCTGTCGATTTGGTTGTCACGGTTTATGTTTTCTTTTCCCTTTTTGCAATGTTCTCTTTCAACAGCTTTATGAGAAAGATAATTGTCCCGATTAATCTTCCATTCTGGATGCTGCCGATAATAGCCATTGTCCCGCTGGTTGTAATTGGATTATTTGTACCGCTGCCCATAGGAAATTCAGCGCACCTTGGCGGGCTTTTGATCGGACTCGCATACGGATTTTACTTAAAGCATAAATTTCCGAGGAAGACAGAAATGATTTCGCGGGCTTTTTCAAGATAATGGCAAGGAAGAAAGAATTTTCAGTAAAGGAACAATACCTGAAGAGCTGGAAATATATCAAAGAATCAAGGGGTTTTATCTTTGCGGCAATCGCGTTGTTTTTTGTGTTTGCACTTGCCGGGTTTTTTCTTCCATCGCCGAATTATATCTCACAGGAAATTGAAGGATACATCTCGCAACTTATCTCACAGACGTCAGGAATGTCCGGGCCGCAATTAGTCTCATTCATCCTCCTTAATAACATAAAAAGCAGCTTTTTTGGATTGGCGCTGGGAATTTTTTTGGGTATATTTCCGGCAATTCTGGCAATCTTCAACGGATATCTTCTGGGATTTGTTGCGGTTGACAGCGTGAAGTCAAACGGCGCACTTATCTTACTCCGGCTTTTGCCGCACGGAATTTTTGAATTGCCTGCCGTCTTTGTTTCTCTTGGCATGGGGATGAAACTCGGGGTGATGATGTTCTCAAGAAAGAAGGAGCATGCAGGAAAAAACGTGATTAATGCATTAAGAGTTTTTGTTTTTGTAGTAATCCCACTTCTTATAATCGCTGCCATCATAGAAGGCAGCCTGATAGTTCTTATAAAATGATTAGTCTCTTATCATGACTTTGGAGATTGATTTCTCCGCTCCGAAGAAACTCTTTGAAAACTCTTCCGCTTTCTTTTCATCAAAGTCTTTGCATGAGAAAATATCTATGAATGCCCGGTTCTTTATCTTGTCGTCGAAATGCATTGTTATTGATGAAGTTTCAATAAACTGAAATGCGGACACTCCTTCAAGAGAGCCTGAACCAAGTTTCTTTATTATCGGCTTTCCGAATCTTTTCATATCTATAACCTTGCAGACCTCAAGGATGTATTTTTTTATGTATCTTTTATCCTGTATCAGATTATGATCACAATTATACAGATTTATAGAAGCTAATTTTCCCCAAAACATTATGAAATGTTGAGTAAATATCTTTTTAAATCTATTCCATCATTTAGGGATATGAAGAAAGTGGAACCGGTGAGAATTTGGGAAGACATGAAGGTTTCTGAACTAGTCGATAGCATGGGAGATGCCGGTTTTGGCGCAGGGAAGATAAACCGGGCCGCACAGATAATGGGAAAAATGTTTTCAGATGAAAAATGCAAGGTTTTTGTGGGATTGGCGGGAGCAATGGTCCCTGCAGGAATGAAACAAATCATTCTGGACCTGCTTGATGATACAGATGTCCTTGTAACAACAGGGGCTACACTCACGCATGACCTTATAGAAGCGCTCGGAGACGAGCACTATCTGCTTGAAGACTCCGATGGAGATTTTGACGATGGTTCATTGAACCGAAAGGGCTTTGACAGGATGTACAATGTTGTGATGAGGAACAGAGTTTACGAGAATCTTGAAAGATTTTTTGTTGTAAACTGGGAGAAGTTCAAAGAATGTAAGACTATAAAAGACATTGTCTGGAAAATCGGCGAGCTATGCCCAGGAACTTCTGAAGACTGCATACTGAAAAAATGCTATAAGAAAAAAATCCCGCTTTTCTGCCCTGCACTTGCTGATTCCGGAATTGGGTTGATGATATGGGGAAGGAAAGCATCCGGAAAAGAAATCTTTATCGATGCATTTGAAGACATGAAAGAAATAATTGACATATCCTGGACCGCAAGGAAAACCGGAGTGATCTATGTCGGAGGCGGAGTTCCAAAGAATTTTATTCAGCAATCATTGCAGTTTTCAAAAGGCGCTGATTATGGAATCCAAATCACTGCTGATTCACCAGAGCCGGGCGGGAGCAGCGGAGCGCCGCTGAAAGAAGGAATTTCATGGGGAAAACTCAAGAAGAATGCAGACTTCGCCGACGTGAGATGCGACGCAACGATTGCACTTCCTCTCATTTTAGGGGCTGTCAGAGGGAAAAGCAAAAAGCCTTAAATCAAGTCTCCCTGTAATACCATGCTCACAAAGAAACAGGTCAATGAAATAAAAGAGATACTCCAAAATTCAAGCAACCCTCTTTTTCTTTTTGATAACGATCCTGATGGACTATGCAGCTTTCTGCTTCTCCAGAGATATGCCGGACGCGGAAAGGGAGTCCCGATAAAATCTTTTCCCGCCCTTGATGAAGTCTACTTCAGAAAAATAGAAGAGCTGGAACCCGATTGTCTCTTTATCCTGGACAAGCCCGTTGTTTCAAAAGATTTCTTTGACAGGGTGAGGCAGGTGAATCTTCCTATTGTCTGGATAGACCATCATGAAATAAATAAAAAAGATATTCCAAGATTTGTAAAGTATTACAATCCCCTGTTCAACAGGAAAAAGTCAGAAGAACCAGTCACCGCCCTTTGCTATCAGGTAAATAACAGCAGAGACCTAATGTGGCTCGCAGTCGCAGGATGCGTGTCAGACAGTTTCCTTCCAGACTTTTACCATGATTTCAGAAAGAATTATCCCGACCTTTCAGTTGAAGCAAACGAAGCATTTGATGTCTTTTACAGATCTCAGATTGGAAAGATAGCGAGGATGTTCAGTTTCGGGCTTAAAGATACAATGACGAATGTGGTGAATATGATCCGTTTTCTGGTTAAAGCGAGCACTCCTTATGAGGTTCTGGAAGATTCCTCAAAAAACCACACGATGCATCGCAAATTTGAGCAGATAGAGGGCAAGTATCAAAAACTTCTGAAAAAGGCGGAGAGACTGGGGGGAAAATCAGGCAAGATCATGTTCTTTGAATACGGCGGAGAGCTGAGCATTAGCTCTGATTTGGCAAATGAACTTTGTTACAGGTTTCCGAATAAAACAGTGGTGGTGATTTATCTTTCTGGAGTAAAGGCAAATATCTCTGTAAGAGGCGATAATATAAGGGAGAAATTAGTTGGGGCATTAAATGGTTTGCAGGATTCTTCCGGGGGCGGTCACAAGAATGCTGCAGGTGGACGCGTGAACATAGAAGATCTGAAAGTTTTCAAGGAAAGATTTCAAAAATTATTTTAGGTTATGCAGAAGATGAATTAATCCGGATGCCGCGATCCCTGCTCCTGTAATTATGGCAGCATTGTATAAAGTTAGCAGGACATCTGTCGCAAATCCCCTTATCCTATATTCAGTTATTTTTTCATCTGTTCTTTTTGCAATATACATCGCTTCTGCAATCTTACATTTGTCCAAGAAATCTCCGATTTCGTATTCATCTAAAAGGGTATGAATCTCATCTCCGGAACTTGCCAGCATCTGATTTAATGCTTTGAGATTTCTATGATGATGCTGTATCACTCCTCCTATCGGGCTTAAGTCTGAAAATGCTATCTCATATCCGTCTGCCATTTTTCTGGTGGCAATTTATTGTTTTTAAATTTAGTGGTATTGCATTTACCAAAGAAATCTTTAAAAATCCAGTCTTCTTGTTTAAGATATGAATAAACCGGATTGGATGTGCGCGAAATTTAATTGCGTGCTTTCTATTCTAGTTTATACTACAATTAAAAACTCAATTTAATCTGGCTCTCTGGGTTTGGGTTGGATTGAGATGATTCTTATTTAATTCAAGCTCAGGTTCCACGGATTGGAGTTAAGGTGGAAAAAAACGAAATGGAAAAAGAAGCAGTTGAAAGGGAATTGAGTGTGTTGCTTGAGATGACCTTCAAGCTGGAAGATGAAGTTAATTCTTTTTCAAACGCGGAAGATTAACCAGAATCAAGCATAGCAAGCTGTTCTTCTAGATATTAGTAGCTCTTTCCAACGTAAACAATTTTATTCGCTTTTCTTTTGCAGATTATGCATTTTTCATTTGCCCCTGGCTTTTCATTTTTATCTGCCAAAGTTCCCCTGACAGAGGCCCCTATATCTTTTTCTATAATCTCAGCACATTTAATGCCATCATTTTCAGTTGAGCAGAAGCTGATTCTTCCTATCTTCTTTTCTCTTATAGCTTTTTTCAGTTCATCTTTTGTCCTGCAATTTTCTATCTTTCCTTTCATAAATGCATCTGCCTTACTTATTAGACGCGCATCATATTCCTCACCTTTCTTTTTCAGTTCGTTCAATTTTGAGAAAGAAACATATTCTTTTTTTCTGTTATCCCGTGTAAAAATGGATGCTTTTTTTTCTTTCAGTTCTTTTTCCCCTATCTCTATCCTGAACGGCACGCCTTTCAGTTCCCATTCATAAAACTTTTCGCCCGGGCGCTTCTCTTCCCGTGAATCAAGCTCAATTCTTAGTCCCTGCTCTTCCAGCATTTCTTTTATTTTTTGCGCTTCTTTGATAATCTGACTTTTGTTTTCATTTGTGAATATCGGAATTATCACCGCCTGTATTGGAGAAATGCAGAATGGCATTACCAGTCCTGAATCATCACCGTGTATTGAAATTACAGATGCGAGGATCCTTGAAATTGCCGGCCCGTAGCAGGTTTGCCAGACATATTGCTCCTTCCCGTTTTCGTCCCTGAATTTTATGTCAAATGACTTTGAGAAATTCTGTCCAAGGAGATGGGTTGAGGGCTGCTGGAGAATCTTTCCGTCAGGCATCAGGGTATCAGAGGCGACAGTATACTCTGCTCCTGCAAATTTGTCCCATGACGGCCTTTTCATGGGGAGGAAAGGAATCCCGAACCTTTGATGCATTATTTCTTCTGTTGTTTTTATGTCATCCAGAACCTGCCTTTCCGCTTCTGCTTTTGTCTCGAAGCAATCGTGCGTTTCAATCCAGTAGAACTCGCGCGTTCTTATCAGCGGGCGCGTTGCCTTTGTCTCATAACGAAAAACATTTGCCCTTTGATATAATTTTAGAGGCAAGTCTCTCCACGAGCGAATCCAGATTGAATACATCTGGTACATCGCTGTTTCTGAAGTCGGGCGCAGAGCAAGCTTTTCCTCTCCCTGGACCTTTTCAAGCCAGAAAACTTCAGGAGTGAAGCCTTTGATATGTTCTGCCTCTTTTTTGAAATTTCCCTCGGGAATCACGATAGGGAAAAACGTGGGCTTGTGCCCTTTTTTTTGGAGAGCTTTTTCATATAAGTCATACATGTTTTCCATTGACATTGCTCCCCACGGTCTTATAACCATGAAGCCCTTGACCCGGTATCTTATGTCTGTTATTTCTGCTTTTTCAAGAACCTCTGTATACCACTCTGAGAAATCTTCTTTTTTCACGCTCAAACCTTCATGGGATTTTTGGCCCTTCATTTTAATAATTAATTAAGGTCTCATTTAAATATTGCTGTGAAATGTTGTTTATCGCCTGCTTGATATAATTTGATTCAAGGGCGAAGCCGAGATTTTCTCCTCCTGAGATTTTGAAATTGTTTATTCCTATGACCTGGCCCTGCTGGTTTATCAGAGGCCCGCCGGAGTTTCCGGGATTCAGGGAAGCGTCTGTCTGGAAATAATAATTTAACCCGTTTATTCCCTGCCTGTTGATTGCAGAAATTATCCCTTCTGAAACAGAGAACTGCAGTCCAAGAGGATTTCCTATTGCAATGACTTTGTCTCCAACCTGCACGCTGCCTGAGTTTCCCAAATTAAGGGGAGTGTATGTGCCCGGAATTTTCAACAAGGCTATGTCAAGATTTCCGTTGTATCCTATGAATTGTGCATTTATTGTGTTCTGGTTTTCCGTTATTACCTGAATATTTGATGCCAGATAACCGCTTGAGTCTGCAAGGACATGCGCATTTGTCACAATGTAACCCCGCGAGTCAATTATGAATCCTGTTCCCTGTGCTGCAGATGTCCTCACGGTCACGACGGACTGGAGAGATGATTGTATTATTCCTGAGAAGTCCCCGCTTGAACTTGCTTTTAACAGATTGATTTGGCTCTGAAAGTTTTGCTGGCTGCTTTTAGTCAGGTTTTGCAGCTGCAGGAGGCTTGATGAAAGAGAATTAATCTGCGATTGCGTTGTTGTCTGCAATTCAGACAGTTTGTCATTTATGATATTGTAATGCTGGATTTCCTGAACGTATAAAGAGTACATTATAACCCCCAGGATAATAATCAAAGAGATAACAAAAAGGCTGAAGCTCCCGATAAGAATCTTATGATGCCTCTTTAATGCCATATCTAGAAAAGATTTTTATTGTTATTAAATATTCCCACTTTACCGGTGTATATAGGCCCGGAGGGATTCGAACCCCCATTACCCGGTCCGAAGCCGGGGAGTCTATCCATTGACCTACAGGCCCAAAAAATCAAATAGAACTCACTTTTTATATTTAGCCTATCTCAGCCTCTTCTCCAAAATTTCCTTTGCAATCCTTGAATCAGCGCGCCCGCGCGATTCTTTCATGACCTGTCCGATTAAGAAATTTAATGCTGTTTGATTTCCTGCTTTGAAATCCTCAACAGCTTTTTTATTGGCTTTTATTATTCTTTCTGCAAGAGATTCAATCTCTTTTTTGTCTGTTATCTTTTCTTTCCCCCGGAACTCCTTTGCGGGAGGGAATGAGCGGGGAATAAATTTGTTCAGGGTCTTCTTTGCCTGTTCTTCTGTTATTTTCCCTTTTTGCAGCAGCTCAAGAAGCTCAATGAAATGCTCTGGTTTTATATCAATCTCCGGCGAATCAAGTGAAGTTTTGTTATAATTCAAAACTCTAAGAAGTTCAATTGTAACCCACGGTACAGCCAGCTTCGGGTTTATTTTTGTTATGACCCTTTCAAAGAACTCCGCAACTTCAATCTTTTGCGAGAGAACCTCTGCGTATTTCTTTTCTATGCTGTATTTTTTTATTAATTTCTGCAACTTTTCTTGGGGCGTTTCAGGCAAGGATTTTCTTATTTTTTCTATTCTTTGAGCCTCAAGGATAATAGCAGGCAGGTCCGGGTCTGAGATGAATCTGTAGTCCTGTTCTGTTTCTTTCTCACGCATCTTTTTTGTTATTCCTTTTGCCTCATCAAACATTCTCGTTTCTTTGCTCTTCGGAACTCCCTCTTTCTTTTGCCTTGCTTCTTCATATCCTATCGCTGCCTTTATGTTTTTCAAGCTATTGACATTTTTTATTTCAACTCTCTCGCCTTTCATTTCCGGAAGAGAAACATTGACGTCTGCTTTCAATCCGAGGTTCCTGTCCAGGGATTTTATGTAACCTAGGGTTATTATTAATTGTTTCAGCCAGTTGTAAACTTGTTCAGAAGAAACGAAATCCGGCTCTGTGACAATTTCTATTAAAGGAGAACCGGATTTGTTGTAATCTATTTCTCCTGTCTTTGGATTCCAGGCAGCGGGGTCTTCTTCAAGGTGAACTTCTTTTATCCTTATTCCTAAAAATTTTCCGTTTATTCCAACCGGAAAAGCATGCGTCCCTGAAATTGTATTCTGATATCCTTTTGGCAGGTCAGGCCAGTCATAATGTTTCCTCTGCCATATCAGTTCCTTATTTATTTTGCATTGCAGAATCAGAGCAGTCTGCACTGTTTTGTCCACAGCTGCCTTATTTGGAAGCATTGGTTTTGCCCCGGGCTGGCCCGCGCAAATCGGGCAGATGTTTGTGTTCGGTCTTGTAAGTTTAGCCCCATGGATTGATTTGCATGTGCAGAATAATTTTTCCCTGGTGTCAAGATAGCCATGGATTTCAAGCCCTATTTTCATAAATAAAATATCCAGAAGGAATTTATTAAGTTAATGCTGATAGATTTAAAAGATCCTTCGTACTAATATTGTCATGGAAAGAAAGGTTAACTGGGTTGTTTGCCTTATCATGTCTATAATTTTTGGAGGATTAGGTGTTGACAGGTTCATCATGGGAAAAGTAGGAACAGGAATTCTTAAGTTGATTACTCTCGGTGGATTGGGGATCTGGTGGTTAGTCGACCTGATATTGATTGCAACAAAGCATGAGTTCAAAGACGTTCAATGGATAGACTGATTTAAATCGCAAATCTTTTTATATAACTTAATTTTCTTTTAATTATGGAATCAAAATCCCATGATGCAAAGCCGGGCGATTATGTTGAAATCTCCTTGATGAAAAGTTCATATGAGGGAACCTTGCTTGAAGCGCCTGAAAATGAAAAAGGAATTGTTCTGCTGAAGCTTAAGTCAGGATATAACTTCGGAATAAACAGAAGAGACATAACTGAAATAAAAGTTTTGAGAAAGTTTTCTGAAGGAAAAGAGGAGAATTTTGAGGTAAAAAAAGACAGGGAAAAGCCGAATATAGCAATGATAATCACCGGGGGGACAATTGCCGCGCGATTAAACCCTAAGAAAGGGGGCGTTGACTGGCTGACTTCACCCGAAGATTTATTCAAGTTTTATCCTGAGATTTTCAAGATAGTAAATGTTGTAAGGGTTGAGATTCCCTTTATGAAAGCTTCTGAAGACATGAACTATAAGGACTGGCAAAAGATTGCAAAGACAGCTGAGAAACTCCTGAATGACGGGAATATCAGCGGGATAATAATAACTCATGGAACTGATTTTTTGCATTATACTTCTTCGGCGCTTTCATTCTTTCTCAGAAATCTGAACAAGCCCGTTGCTCTCACATACTCTCAAAGAAGCACTGACCGTGCAAGCAGTGACGCGAATCTGAATCTTCAATGTGCAGCTCTTGCAGCCACTTCTGATATTGCAGAAGTCATGTTGGTGGGTCATGCAACTTCAAATGATGACTTCTGCTATTCAATGCCCGGAACAAAAGTGAGAAAATTGCATACCTCTCGAAGAGATGCCTTTAAAATTGTCAATTCAGAGCCGTTTGCAAAAATATTTCCTTCCGGAGATATTCACAAGATCTCCGAGTATAATCTAAGAAATAAGAATAAAGCCAAAGTCGATGCAAAATTTGAGGAAAAGATTGCGCTTGTTAAAGTTTATCCCGGACAAGATCCGGCCATTTTGGATTATTATTTGAAAAATAAATACAAAGGAATTGTTCTGGAACTCTCCGGGCTTGGGCATGCTCCAACAATGAGGTCAAGAAAAGGCTGGACAAGAAAACTCAAGGAGGTTATTTCTCGAGGAATGATTGTTTGCGCTGCTCCTCAGACAATTTATGGAAGACTTGACCCTTATGTTTACTCCAACGGAAGGGAGATTCTGGACACAGGTGTAATTTATCTTGAAGATATGCTTTCTGAAACCGCTTTTGTAAAGCTCGGCTGGGTTTTGGGGCATGGAGAGTGGGTTAAAAGTAAAGAGAAGATTAAAGAGAAAATGCTTGAAAATTTTGCCCACGAGATTAACCGAAGGATAAGCGAAAATGAGTTTGCCTGATTATTTTATCTTCTTTTCAATTCGATTAAGCTGTTTTCTTATTTCCTGAATTTCCTTTTCTGCTTTTCTGTTGACAGCATAATCATATTGTGAGCGAAGCCTGTCCCTTTGAGATTCCCGATTTTGCGACATAAGTATTATCGGTGCCTGGATTGCAGCAAGGCAGCTTAAGACAAGATTCAGGAGAATGAACGGGTAGGGGTCCCAGTGATTCATCCAGGCAACAGCATTCAGAATCATCCAAATGACAAGAATAATTAGAAGAGAGATTATGAAGACCCAGCTGCCTGCGATGGAAGTAAGAATATCTGCTGCTTTCTGCCCGAAGGTTTCCCTGACCTTTGACGGATGAACTATTAGGACGGGAGTTTCGTCTTTGAGGTCATCAACAAGGTCCGCATTCTTGATATCTTTCACCTTTTTTTCCATTTCTGTTAAAAACAAGAGAGTTTTATAAAAGTTCTTGACATAAGCGTTATGACTACTCAGGGGTTACAGATAGGAAGATTTAAATATCTTTGAAAATTAGAATGGTTCATGAATTACATTGAAAGAGAATTGGCTACTGAAATTGAAATGAGGATGGAATTTATTAGAAGTCACTATAATTCTGAAGTGAAATCCAGGTCCAGAAAACTCATGACCAGTGAAATTGAGAAGACCTCGCAGGTTCATTCATATAGAATGGAAAATCCCCAGATAATCGTTCCTTTTTCTGTCCCACGAAATAAGCATAAGAAAGAGATTAGACAAGGAATTAAGAATATAGAAAGAGCATTTGAATGGGGAATAGAGAATTTTGACCCCGGAAATTTTGACGATATCTTTGTAAGGGAGATTGCGGGGAGAGTTACTCCTGAGCTTTATGATACACAAATTGCACAGTATCGGGATCGGAATGTGGTTATCTCTGGAGCGAGTGTCACCCCGCCTTATCCGACAAAATTAATTAAGAAAGAGATGCCGGAGTTTATTCAGTCTCTTAGAAGGCAACTTAAATGCCCAAATGATTTAAACAAAATTGAAGCAGCTATTTATGCTCACCTTCATCTTGCAAGGATACATCCTTTTTTGGACGGTAATGGGAGAACAGCAAGGGTTGTCCAGAATGTTATACTCTACCATAATGATATCCCCCCTCCAGTGATAGAAACCGGTGAGAGAATGACATACTATAAAATGCTTGATCAAGCAGTATTGGATATTGATGAATCAAAGGCCATCGGACATGAAGGAGCTAAAACCGAGGGAGAGAGCTTATTTTATAATTACATGGCAGGAAAAATAAATGCCTCTTTGGATAAGATAATTTATTACTGCAATAATCATTTTCATTAATTTAATAAACTCTTCCCATTTTTTATTTGAATGGGTAAGTTCGATTATAAAGGGCTGGGGTTGAGATGCGGACTTGAAATTCATCAGCAGCTGAATACAAAGAAACTATTTTGTGAGTGCCTGAGCGTTCTAAGAAGTGATGAGCCTGATTTTACGGTAAAAAGAAAACTTCATGCTGTTGCGGGCGAGAGCGGAGAGATAGACATTGCTGCACGTTATCAGGCATCTTTGGAAAAGAATTTTATCTATCAGGGTTATGATGACACGACCTGCCTTGTTGAATTGGATGAAGCTCCACCAAGGGAGATCAACAGAGATGCTCTTAAAATTGCTGTCCAGGTGGCTTTGCTGCTTAACTGCAAAATAATCCCGATAACGCAGATAATGAGAAAGACCGTGATTGACGGAAGCAACACCTCAGGATTCCAGAGAACGGTTCTAATTGCAAGAGATGGTTATGTTGAAACAGCTTACGGGAAAATAGGAATTGAGAGCGTTTGTTTAGAAGAAGATTCCGCCAGAATAATCTCAGGAAAAAATAATGAGGTAACATACAGGCTTGACAGGCTTGGGATACCTTTGATAGAGATTGCAACTTCGCCGAACATATTCAATCCTGATGCTGCAAAAGAAGTTGCACTGCATATTGGGAATGTCCTGAGAAGTTGTGATGTCCGAAGAGGAATAGGAACCATAAGGCAGGACGTTAATATGTCTTTAATGAAATTCGGTGGGACGAGGATCGAAATAAAAGGAGTGCAGGAACCGGCCCTGATTATCAAGACGATAAATTCGGAAATTGGACGCGAGTCAAAGGAGAAAAAGAAGATTGAACCGCAGGTCAGGAAGGCCCTGGAGAGCGGTGAAACCGAATTCCTAAGACCGATGCCCGGAGCTTCAAGGATGTATCCTGAAACAGACCTGCCTCTTTTAAGAATAAAAAAAGAATTCATTGATGAAGTAAAGAGAAGCCTTCCCAAGTTAAGATCAGAAATTGCAGAGGAGCTTAAACATTACGGACTCCATGAAGAACTGATTAAGCTGATACTAAAAGAAGACAAAATTGATGAATTCAAAGAGCTTGCAGGCATAGTGAAGAATCCAGAGATTGTTGCAAAAGCCCTGGTTCTATATCCGCGCGAACTTGCATCAAAGAATAATCTTTCAGAAGAGAAAATTAATGAACTTCTGAACAAGGATATTTTGGCTTCACTTCTTGAGGCTGTCGCGGAAAAGAAGATTTCAGAAGGGCAGGTAAAGGAAGCCATGGAAAAAATAGCAGGCGGAAAAGAACTAGAAGAAGCGCTGAAGTTTGAAGAGCATGATTTTGACAAGATTGAAGAAAAGATAATCAATCTGATAAGGGAAAAGCCCGGGCTTTCACCAAATGCTTATATGGGCCTGCTTATGAAAGAGCTCAAGGGAAAAATCGACGCCAAGAGCCTGATGGAAGTTATAAACAGGCATTTAAAATAATTATTTTCCGAACTTTCCGTTATACATCTCATTTGCCCTTTCAATGTCTTTGAAGGCATTCTCTTTCCCCAGAATTTCCAAGACTTTGCACTGTTTTCCCTGTAACTGCTTGTAAGTCTCAAAGAAATGCTTCAATTCCGCGAGAGTGTGGGCTGCAACATCACTCACATCCCGAATTTCCTTGTATCTGGGGTCATCATCATAAACTGCAATTATCTTGTCGTCTTTTTCCTCGCTGTCAATCATCCTCAGAACTCCAATAACCCTTACTTTCACGAGAGTCATGGGATAAATCGGGTGCCCTGTGAGAATCATAATGTCCAGCGGGTCATTGTCGTCCCAAAGCGTCTGCGGAATAAACCCGTAATCCCCCGGATAGTGAACTGCAGAATAGAGAAAACGATCCATTTTCAGCAATCCGGTTTTCTTGTCAAGTTCATATTTTATCTTTGAATCCTTCGGAATTTCAATTACGGCATTGATTATCCCCGGGATTTTTCCGATTTCTCCGAGTTCCACATCATGCCACGGGTTTATAGAGACCATTACTGTTTTGCACTTTCAACATTTAAAAATCTGCCGTATTCTTTCATTCAATTAATTTTAAATAGAACTTTTATTTCACATTTAAATGAATTTGGAAAAACTGAATAAGGAGACCGTTTGTATTGGAGATGTCTTCAAAAATAGCTACAAGGAAGCCGCTGTTGTCGGCTGGGTTGACAATACGCGTGAGCTCGGAAAAATAAAATTCCTTATTCTGAAGGACAGAACAGGAAAACTTCAGGTTACATCCGTGAAAGGGAAGGCCAGTGACAAGATTTTTGATATTGCTGACAAGATTCCAAGAGAGTCTGTAATTTACGTGAAAGGATCTGTTAAAGAATCCAGGCAGGCGCCCGGAGGGAAAGAAATCATTCCTGAAAGAATTGATGTTCTTAATCCTTCTGAGGCTCTTCCGATTGATGTATCTGAATTTTCAAAGACAGAACTCCCGAAGAGGCTTGACAACAGGTTCCTTGATTTGCATAGAGAGAACATTCGGGCAATTTTTAGAATCCAGAGCGAGATCGCTTTTAGATTCAGGGAATTCTTTTACAAGAAAGGATTTTATGAGGTTCAGCTTCCTTCTGTGATTTCAGCATCAAGTGAGGGAGGGACAGAACTCTTCAAGGTCGAGTATTTTGAGAAGAAAGCTTATCTTGCGCAATCTCCCCAGCTGTACAAGCAGATGCTCGCCTGTTCCCCTGTCGCAAAAGTCTTCACTATAACTCCTGTTTGGCGCGCTGAGAAACACAATACAATCAGGCATCTGAATGAATCTAGGCAGATGGACATAGAAGTTGCATTTGCAGGGCAAATGGAGGTCATGAAAATCGAAGAAGAAGTCCTGAGATACATAATAGAGAATATAATAAAAAATTGTATAGATGAAATAAAAGTCCTGGGTTTGAAATTAAAAGTTCCAAAGGCAAAATATCTGAGCTATGATGAAGCTGTGAAATTGCTTGGCATGAAATATGGCGAGGATCTTTCTCCTGAGAATGAAAAAGAACTTGACAGGCATTTTCCTGACACAATAGTCTTTGTCCATTCATGGCCAGCCTCCTTGAAACCATTTTATATTATGCCCAAGGATGAGAAATCAGATGCAAAATTGAGTGAAGGCTTTGATGCGATTTACAGAGGCTTGGAAATAACCTCGGGCGGGCAGAGAATCCATCTTCCAGAGCTTCTTATCAAGAGACTAAAAGCAAAAGGGCTGAATCCCAAGGATTTCAAGGAATATGTGGATAGTTTCAGATACGGGGCTCCGCCGCACGCAGGCTGGTCTATCGGGCTTGAAAGATTGACAATGCTGATAACCGAACAGAAGAATATCCGCGAAGCTGTGCTTTTTCCGCGCGACAGGGACAGACTGACGCCTTAATTTTTCAAAGAAAAATTTAAAAATGCTTGGAAATAGTAGCATTATCCTTAAAGGAGGATAAAAATGAAAAAAAACGAAGAAAACGAAGATGAAGACGAGAACGAGGATGACTACGAAAACGAAGATGAAGACGAGAACGAGGATGAAGATGAAGACGAATCCAGTGATGGAGATTCAGACAGCTCCTGGGATTGATTAGTCATCTTATTTTTTATTTTCAGTGGGGTCTTTATTTTTTGTATTGATTAATCTTATAAACTTCTTAATTTTAGAATACGCATGAGCGATTTTTTGTTTCACAGGCTTTCGGAAAAGGACAAAGAGCAAGTCAGGGAAAAAGCAAAAATGCTTTTGGCCTCTTTTTCCGAGAAAATTTCCAAAGTCAAAATTTCAGATGAAGAGCCTCTTATTCTGAGAAAGAATTTTGAAAGGGAAGAAAAAGAGGGGGATAACTGTGATTTACTTTTCAAGGATATAATGTTTGAAAATGCACCTGATAAAAATAAAGATTTCATAATCGCGGAGAAAAGATCATGGAACTGATGGGGAAGGATGATGTGATGGTCTCTTCAACTGTTTCAAAACTGAAAGAATATCTTTCTGAGATAAAGAAGAACGACCAAAACGGAAAGAGAATAAATGCTTTTCTGCATTTGCGCGATGAAAAGAACCTTCTCCACGAGGCAGAGGAAATTGACAGAAAAATAAAATCAGGAAAAGCCGGAAGACTTGCAGGAAAGGTAATCGCCGTGAAGTCAAATATCAATGTTCAGGGGGAGATTGCTTCATGCGCTTCGCATGTTCTTGAAAATTATAAAGCACCTTATGATGCCCATGTTATTGAAAGAATAAAATCCGAAGACGGGTTGATAATCGGAATGACAAACATGGATGAATTTGCATGCGGAGCCAGCGGCGAGACAAGTGCATTTGGGCCGACGAAGAACCCCATTAACCTTGATCTCATTCCCGGCGGTTCTTCAAGCGGAAGTGCAGCCGCAGTTGCAGCAGGTTTCTGTGACATGGCTCTTGGAAGCGACACGGGAGGGAGCATAAGAAACCCCTCATCGCATTGCGGTGTCGTCGGAATAAAGCCCACTTATTCTTCAGTTTCAAGATATGGGTTGATAGACCTGTCAATGAGCCTGGACCAGATAGGGACCTTGGCAGGGAATGTGCCTGACGCAGGCCTGCTCCTTGATGTAATAATGGGAAGAGACGAAAAAGATTCCATTTCACAGGATTCTCCAAAAATTAATCTCAATGAAACTGAAAGAATTCCAAAAGACATCACTATAGGGATCCTGGATTTTGAGATACAGAATAATGAGATAAAAAACCTTATCATGAAAAGGATTAAAGAGGCTGTCAAGAAGTATGGCTGGAAATATAAAAATGTTAAGATAGAAAATATAGGGCTTGCAATTGAGACTTATTACCCTCTGGTTTATGTTGAATTCTTTTCTGGAACCAGGAAATTTGACGGGCGAAGATACGGAAGGAAAATTGAAGATGCAGCAGGGGAGGAAGTCTTGCGGAGAGTCTTGGGGGGAAGCGAGATTTCAAAAGAGGAATATGGGGGAAGGTATTATTACCGCGCGCTGAAGATAAAGGAATTTATCGAAAAAGAATTTTCCGGTGTCTTTAGGAATGTTGACTGCATCGTCTCAGCCACTGTGCCAAAGCTACCGCATAAAATCGGAACGAACATTTCTGTGAGAGAAATGTACGAGTATGACGCACTTACAACCCCGTCAAACCTGGCAGGCAATTGTTCTGTTTCTGTTCCGGCTGGAGAAATTAACGGGATTCCGGTGGGGATGCAGATAATATGCGATAAATTTAAAGAACAAAAAATGCTGCAGATTGCAAGAGCTTTTGAAAAATTAAAATGAAATTTATTTTCGGAAAGGAAGAGGACTTTTTCAGCTTCCTTGAATCTGTAGGAAAAAAAGACAAGGCTGCAATTGTTTCGCATACTGACCTTGATGGGGTGACTTCTGCATTGCTGATGCATGAAATCCTGAAGTCAAGAGGAATTGATATACAGTCTATAAATTTTGTGAATTATGGCATGGGGGTATTTGATGAACTGTCTTGCAAGTTAAAAAAAGAAAATATCTCCAAGGTTTTCCTTTCCGATATAAATGAAGATTCAGATTTAGAGGGTTTTGAAAGATTCAGAAATCAGTTTGATATTTTTCTTATAGACCATCACCCGTCTGAATCAGGCTACAAGAACCACCTCCTGAAATCGCCTTCGCATGACTGTTCTTCTTTTGTTATTTATAACCTTGGCGTTAAAGTTACCAGTCTGGATAAATGGAAAAAGCTTGTTTGTGCAGCAATGATTGCGGATTTTTCATATACTGATGATGAGAATTTCCGGTTTATAAAAAACAACTTTCCGGATGCAAGTAAAGAGGACATCTATAACTCAGATCCCGGGCAGCTGGATAAAACTATTTCTTATGCGCTCATATATTTCAGGGGTGAACAGAGAAGAATATTTGATATCCTACTGGAACACAAAACAGATACTCTGGAGAAATATAGAGGAATTGTGGAAAAGGATACTCTTGCAACACTAGGTAAGTTCAGGCAGAACGCAGAGTTTTATCCAGATGCAAATCTTTATTTTTATTATTATAATCCAAGATACAGCGTTACCTCTATTGTCCTTAATATTTTATCAAAGGAAAAACCGGACAACACTTTTATTTTCGCTTCAGATGTCATGGATGATGCAAGATTCTCAAAGGCCAGCTCCAGAAACCAGAGTGGAAACATCGACATGAACTTGCTTATGAGAAAAGGAATTCATGGACTGGAAAATGCATCAGGCGGCGGCCATGTGAAGGCTTCTGCCGCCAAATTTATGAAGAAAGATTTTGAAAAGTTCAAAGAGAATATCCTTAAAGCCCTGACTTACGCTAAATGATAATAATCTTTAAAAATGATTTTTGTTTTTCTGAAAAATGAAAGTTGGCAATGCATTGTTGCAGTGGCTTGGACATGCCAGTTTTATGATAAAAAATTCCGAGGGAAAAGTCATATACATAGATCCTTATTCTCTGAGAGACAGGGATTTTGAAAAAGCAGACATGATTCTTATAACGCACAGCCATCCGGATCATTGCAGCATTGCAGACATAAACAGGATAATCAAGCCAAATTGCAGGGTGGTTGTAACTGCAGACTGCCAGAGCAAAATAATGCGGACAGATGTTCCGATAAGAATCGAAATAATAGAGCCATGGCATGAGTTTGACTTTGGAAAAATAAGAGTATCCGCCATTCCCGCATATAATATTGACAAGAGCTTTCATCCAAAAGATGAATCCTGGGTTGGCTATATAATAAAAGTTGATGATGCTGTTATTTATCATGCGGGCGATACAGATGTCATCCCTGAGATGCAGAAAATTACAGGATACAAAAAACAGGGCTGTGAATTTGTCGCTCTTCTTCCAATAGGTGGTAAATACACGATGACTGCAGAAGAAGCCCTGGAAGCCGCCAAGATAATAAAGCCGAACCTCGCAATACCGATGCATTACGGAAGTGTTATAGGCTCAAATGATGATGCTGATGAATTTATCCGGCTCTGCAAGGAAGAGGGGATTAATGCGATGGCTTTGGAGAAATGGGAATAACCCTAGTAAGACAATTCTTGTTTGAGCTTATTTATAATTTTAACAGTATTAACGCGGCCCGCCGCGATATTAAGGATTTTTAGTTTTCCAGGGATATCGCAGATTTATTTTAGATTTTTTAAAGCTCGGAAATTCGCAATATGTAATTATTCCCCAGAGAATATAAGAATTTAAAAATAAAAACAGCCTCACTTCTTTAATTTTAATTCAAACATCAAATAGATTGAATTAATTTTAATTGGTGAGGCGTCTTTTCTTATTAGTTGGGAGTATCTCAACTATATAAACATTATTGTAAGGAGGTAAAAGAAAAAAGAGAAAATGGTACTAGATTTTGCAAAAGAAGCAATAGAAAATGCGGCTACTCATTCAATAAACTTTGACGAACTGAAAGCCGGAAAGGCAAACATCAAGGTTGTGGGGGTAGGCGGATGCGGGTGCAATGCAGTTACCTGGCTTTTCAACAAGGGGATTAACGGGGCAACTGTTTACGGGGCAAACACAGATGCTCTCCACCTTAGTGTCACAAAAGCTGATGAGAAAATCCTTATCGGCAAAGAGCTGACAAGAGGCCTTGGTGCAGGCGGCATGCCGCAGAGAGCAAGAGAAGCTGCAAAAGAAGCTATTGTAGACCTTAAGAAAGCTGTTGGCGGAGCAGACATGGTTTTCGTCCTCGCAGGAATGGGCGGAGGAACAGGAACAGGTGCTGCACCGGTTGTCGCACAGCTTGCAAAAGAATCAGGGGCTGTTGTTATCGGGGTTGTTACAATGCCCTTTGAATCAGAGAAAGCAAGAATCGACAAGGCTGAATTCGGTTTGCAGGAGCTTAGAGAGGTAACAGACACAACAATCGTCCTTGACAACAACAGACTTGTTGACATTGCAGGACAGCTTCCAATTGAAGCTGCTTTCGCAGTTGCAAACGAGCTTGTCAGCACGATGGTAAAGGGAATTGTTGAGACAATCACTCTTCCAAGTTTGATCAACCTTGACTATGCAGATGTTTCTGCCATAATGAAGAACGGCGGAGTTGCGGTCATCGGTATCGGAGAAAGCGACTCGTCATCACACAGGGTTACTGAAGCTGTCCAGCAAGCACTTACGAATCCTCTACTTGATGTGGATTACAAGGGTGCTACGGGAGCACTGATTCACGTAACCTGCGGAAATGACCTGAAGCTTGAAGAATTTGATACAATCGGAAGGACTGTTTCGGAAAACCTCAACCAGGACGCAAATGTTATCATCGGGGCAAGAATCAACAAGGAATTCCAAGGGAAGGTAAGAGTCATAACAATCATGACTGGTGTCAAGTCTCCTTATGTTCTCGGAAGAGAGTCTGAGGAAACAATGAGCATCCCCGCTGCCAAGGAGATGTCTGACCTCGGAATTGAGGTCTGGAGATAAAAATTTAATTAAGATTTGATTTTACAATCCTCGGGGAAACCCGGGGATTATTTTTCTTTTTTATTAGCAAGATTTATAAGGCTGGGGTTGCCTAAATTATTATGGCATTACAGACAGTTTCAAAGGATTAGAGCAGCTTAGTTTAGCGATAGCTATCTTTTGCTGTTATGAGAATGATCAATATGCTTGTTTTCTTAAGACGAAAAAATAATGCTTTTTGTGGTAAGGTTCAAGGCTGATTTTTGAGATTATTCTGAATCTTTCTCCAAGCATCTTTTCGACTTTCTCAAAAGTTTCTTTTGATGGCTTTTGGGAGATGCTCTGTGTCTTAAGGGAAAATAGAATCTTTCCTTCAGAATCCAAAAGAGTTGAGGCCTTTGTAAGAATCTCAACCTGGTCAACAGAGGGAATATCCTGAAAAAGTATATTCATCCTTTTTCCAAATATTGATTTCTTAAGAAATTCTATATCCCGAGCATCTGAAAATATCGGGGCAATATTTTTGCTTTTCTCTGCAAGCTTCACGAGTTCTATTGCCATCTCCGGGGAATTTTCTACCGCAAAAACGATTCCTCTTGTTAGTTTAGAAATCTGTTTTACTGTTGTTCCGGATGAAGCTCCCAAGTATAATATATTATCGTTCTCTTTTGGTTTTATATCTAATCCCCTATCCAAAGCTGCTTTCCATTTGCTGTTTTCAGGGCTCCAATCTTTATGTTTCATGTCCCAATGATGAAAAACCTCACGACAGCGGCTGAGGGAAATTCCTATAATAATCCTTTCTCAATGATATGGAGAGTTTGTTGGCAAGAGCTCTTGAAGCCCGACCTTTCATTGCGGAATTCTTTATTTTATTTGAATAGAAAATCAGTCCGTATTTCGGGGGAGGGCTTCCGCTGGACATATGCCTAAAAAGAGATTTCTCAGCACCGATTAATTGTACTGTGCTGGAAGGCTTCCTGGAGATCTTCTGAATTCCTCCAAATGAACTTATTATCTTTCCCAGTATATATGGCTCAATTACTTTTGAAGAACTTGGGAGGTATTTTGCCACTAAACTTTTTTGAATCTCTTCAATTTTCTTTTTAGCATCTCTCGGATCTCTGAGTTTGCACTTCTCATTAAGATTATTTATGAAGAATTGTAGATAGTTTACCTCATTATTGTCTAAGGTTAGACCTTCACTTAAACTTAAGTCTGCATTTTTCATCTTCTGAATTATTTTCTTTGGGTCTGTTTCTTTATCAAACGGGAAAAGCAGTCGGTAAATATCCTTCATCCTCCCATAAAAATTTGGATTGCTGTATTTGTTCAGGTCTTCAAGAACTCTTGTAAAGAATATTATCATTCTGTCCTTTAGTATGGCTTTTCTTATTCTTTCCTTAGATTCTTTGATGTTCCACAGAACAATATCTTTATCTTCCATTTAATGGTTAAGAATATGTCTTTTTTATTGATTGCTATTCCCCCGGAGTTTCTCTTTTTTTGAAAATATATTTAAAGTGGTTATTTCTCTATCTATCATAAAAGATGGCTGATGAAGTTGAGACCGCTTTGGTTAGGAAAATAGGTGTTTTTTCACTGGCAGGGACTTTTGCACTTGTCAGCTTGTTCAGCAGCATTGTGCTTTCTGTGATAATTGCCCTCGTTTTTCCTGTCGTGTCCAGATTGTATCCCGGCCCTCTTCCGTTTCAGCTTTCAACGATTTATCTTGTGGCTTACTGCATTGGCTCTGCTTTTATAACTTTCATCTCATTTTTGATTCTTGGGCTGTTCTATAATCTTTCGTCGCTGATTACAAAAGGAATTAAACTTTATTCCTCTTAAATGGTTGACTTTCTGACTTTGGTGCTTTTCATCCTGGACGCTATCCTCTTTCTTGCGATAGGGTATGTTGCCGGAAAGAAGATAACAGAACATGTCTGGAAAGACAAGATTCCCGGGATAAGAGAAGAGGCAATCGCGCGTTCAAGGTCAGTTCTTGCAGGACAATTTTCAGAGCAACTTGCACCTTATCTTCCTGATTTTCCGTTCAATCCTTCTGAGGCCAGATTCATAGGGAAGCCAATTGATTTTGTTGTCTTCCACGGGATGGATGAAAAAAAGATTGATGAAGTTGTTTTTGTTGAAGTGAAAAGCGGGAAATCAAATCTCAACTTAAATGAAAAGAATCTGAGAGATGCAATAAAAAATAGAAAAGTGCGCTGGACTGAATACAGAATCCCTGAAGAGCTGACGAAAAGAAGAGAGTGATTACGTCTCGGGGTTGTATGGAACCTTCATCTTCTTCTTTTTGTGTTGGTCAAAGAAGAGAATCCTGTCAAGTTCTATTTTTGGCTTTTTCGCTGACTTGCCCAATTCATAACCAACGGGGAAGACAGCTTCCATCTGCATCTTGTCCGGAATTTTCAGTATCTTCTTTATTTTATCGTCATTAAAATGGCCGACCCAGCACGTTGCAAGGCCCCTGTCCTGAATAGAAAGCAGGAAATTTTGTATTGCAGCTCCTGCCTGCTGCCTTGAATAAATCTCACCTCTTTTCCCGAAGAGATTTGTCAAGCGTGAAATATCAGAGTATGCAGCGACGAGGTAATGCGCTTTGGCAATGAATGATTGTTCTGCAGCGTCTGCAATCTCCTGAATTGTCTCCCTGTCCTTCACCATGATGAACTTCAATGTAAAATTCTTTCCTGCTGTGGGCGCAAAGCGCGCGGAATCAATCGCCTCGATGATTGCCCGCCAATCCGGCTTTTTGTTTGAAAATCTTCTCACGCTCTTTCTTGATTTCACGACAGAATCAAAATTCATCTCATAAAAAGGAAATTGAAGTTTATAAGAATTACTAAAATTTGAAAGACTTAACTTTTTGTTCTTTGAATCGTTTGGTTTTTCTGTCGAGGGCAAAAAATTTCCACGGAGTTTGTTTTTTAAAGATTGTTTCTAATATTCTTGCTAATATACCAAACTTCGCGGTATATCTTATTTGATAACCTGCCCGCAATCTTTTTCCGTAAGGTATTGTTAGTTCTATACAATAGTCCATTTCCTTATTTTTTATATCATAAAAACCATCCTGTATCTCCAAAACTTGAAACTTTTTACCATTGATTTCAATGATGTCTGGATTTTTCAGTTCCCAAACTTGTCTCATTAAATAATCAAGAATTTACAATTTATTAATTTTAGTCAAAACCAATAACTCCTCCGCCAAGAACTTCTTTTCCTCTGTAAAGAACGATTGCCTGTCCTTCGGAGACTCCGGCGATTGCATGCCTCAAAGAAATTTCAAATCCTTTCCCGTCTTTGTTGTAAAATAATTTTGACGGGATTAATTCTCCGACCTGTCTTATCCTAGAATAAACGCGGTACTTTTTATTTTCATTTATTGGGTTGATCCAATGCGGCTTTGTAACAATGATTTCTTTCCTGAACAAAAGCGGGTGATTATACGGCGCTGCGATGATTACATTTTTCTTTGCATCTTTTCTTGCGACATACCATCTGCTCATGTTTTGTGTGTTTTTCTCTCTTTGAACCTCAAACCCGTATCTTGGACCGAGCCTTTGCCCGATTGTGTAATAATAAATTCCGTCATGTTCTCCGATTACATTTCCTTCCGGATCAATTATCTTTCCTTTCTTTGGTTTTATCTTCTTTTTTAGGAAGTCTTTCAAGTTTACTTTTCCCACAAAGCAGATACCCACAGTTGATTTTTTGTCAAAGTTCGGGAAGCCCGCCTTTTTCGCCATTTCTCTTATTTTCTTTTTTGTATAATCCCCTACCGGGAATAGGGAATGTTTCAGTTCATCCTGCGCCAGGGTGTAAAGGAAATATGATTGGTCTTTTGATTCGTCCTTTCCTCTCAACATTTTGAAGCCATTTTTTGTTTTCTTTATTCTTGCATAATGTCCTGTGACTATGAAATCACACCCGAGCCTTTTTGCTTCCTGAATCAATTTCGGAAATTTTATTTTTTGGTTGCAGTCAATGTCAGGGTTCGGTGTTACTCCCTGCCTGTATTTCTTGAACATTTCTTCTATGACCTCGCGTTTGTATTGCTTTTCATAGTCAAGGGTTATAAGAGGAATCTCGAGCATTGAAGCAATCTTCACAGCCATTCTTCTTTCGTCTTTCCAGCTGCACTCTCCGAACTCATTTTTAGTGTCAGACCAGTTTTTCATGAAAGCGCCTATTACTTCATAGCCTTTTTGCTTCATCATCAGCGCCGCTACACTTGAGTCAACCCCGCCTGACATTGCGACGAGAACTTTTAGTCTTTTCATAATTATACTCTGAAAAATTAGTTTAAAAAATGAGCGTCCCGGAGAGGACTCGAACCTCTGACATCATGATTAACAGTCATGCGCTCTACCGACTGAGCTACCGGGACTCACTTCGTTCGCCCCATACCTGTTGCATTGCATGGGACATAACTTAGAAATGCTAAAATAAATTCGCTTTTAAATTTTCCTTTTCTCTTTAAGCCCCAAATCAACAATGGGCTTCGGGTGGTGCTTCTCAAGAAATTTGTAGACGCTTGCCTGCTTTGAGCCCCTTATCAGGCTTTCAATCGCTTCCTGAGCGATTTTCATTTTTTCAGGATGCCCTATTATGCCCACATTATTCTCATGGACCTCAATGAAGCAGTCTGTAAGCTCTGTAAGAGCCTTCAGGGTTTTTCCTTTAGTTCCTATCACTCTGGCTCTGACCGCATGCATATCTTTTCTTTTTGTGAATTCCTTTATATTCAATACTTCAAATGCAAGCTCTTTTTCCTTTATCATGAGTGCTATTTCAATCTTGAATCCGAAGTTCAGGGCATCAATAACTTTCTCGGCCTCATACTCCTCAAGAGGCTCGCCCTCAATGGACAGTTCTTTCCCCCTGTTTGAGAGCTTTACATCCAGCGCTTCTTCCAATCCTTTTTTTTCCTTTATTATTGTTCCAATTCTGTTAGAGAGAATTCTTTTCATATCAGGCCCTCCTGCTCCAGGATTCTTTTATGTGAATAAGCGAGTTTCATTTTTCTTATTTCAGAAGGCTTGAACCAGCGGACTTCCGAAGTTTCATCGAGAGGTTTTGGAGTCCCCTTTATTTTACAGTACACTGGGACGCTCAAATCCTGGTGGGGGGATTCTTTTGTGGGAAGGTCCATTATTGGCTGCCTTCCATATTTTATGACTTTGGAATCAACCCCGATCTCTTCTTTCAACTCTCGTTTTATTGCCTGCTCAACTGTCTCGCCAGGTTCTATCAATCCGCCCGGAAGCCCCCAATATCCAGGGTAGAATATTGCGCTGATTTTTCTTTTGCCCAGGAGTATTTCTCCTTTTGAATTTATTATTACTGCCGGGACTCCAGGAGTTATTCTTTTATTGAAGATTATTCTCAGTCCAGATATAATATTTCTTCTGAATGACATTTTAAAATTCAGAGCTTTCGTCTTTTAGATAGCCCTCTCTTTTCAGCCAGGCAATCTGGTTCAACCTGTATTTCAGTAGTATGTCTGCCTTGTCCTTGTCAAATTCCCATGGCTTTACAATTACGACATCACCCGGGCGGAGCCAAAGCTCTCTTTTCAGCCTTCCCGGCACTCTGCAATTTCTTGTTTTTCCGTCAAGGCAATTTACCATCATCTTGTTCCCCCCCAGCCTCTGTTCTATTATTCCTATAATCTCGTCTCCTTTTGGCAGCGGAGCTCGTGAAATGCTTTCCTGTTCCTCTCCGTTCTTATTATTTCTGTTGAATTTCTTCCTGTCCATATGAGACTTAGATGGTGGAGATTTATAAAATTATATAATACTTACATCAGCATCATACCAAGATAAAAAATAGGGAATTCTCTGCTTGCACTTTTACAGGAGTACAAGTGCAAAAGGCACGCCCTGAACTTCTTTGATGCCTTCTCTTAAAATCAGGTTATGTTTCAATGCAAGGGCTATTGATTTCTTTCCCACAATATTGAAGGTCGCGTCCTCGCGAACCATCTTCTGAATCATGGCTGAAGTTTCCTCTTCTGAAAGTTCCTCGCCCCTGTAAAAACTTTCCTTTACTTCCAGCTGGAATTTCCCTTCCTCAAAAATCTTTCCCAAGAGATCAGAATCGCATATAGCGACAACGTCCCTATAGGATTTTATTACTTTGACGAACATCTACTTAATGTGTTTGGCCTGTTCTGCTGACAAAATCTTAGCCATATTTGTTCCGCATACAGCACAAACTCCCCTTGCCATAAAAGTTCCTCTCGCGGTCTTTTCCAATTTCACATTATTCATTTCCCGCGACTCTTTGCACTTCATGCATCTTCCCTCAAGCATTTGATTTTACCTCCCTTTTCATTTCTCTTAGAAAATTTCTGGTTTTTTAAAGATTCTTGTTGCTTAAAACTCCAGGAAATATTTTTAAATCCTGCTGACAGGGCGCTTCGCGCCGCATGCGAGGCAGTGGATGAACGTGATTCTCTGTTCAGGATCTTTTACAAGTTCTGTGTCCGGCTTTCCGCATTCTTTGCATAGGACAAATTCTTTCGCATATTCTTCTATTTTCTGGTTTATCTTCGCGCTTGGAACTTTCTGGTTAAGAACCAGTCTGCCGCTTTCATGTTCAATCTGTCCTGAAGATGCAAGTTCTTTCAGCAGGAATTTCTGGAAATGCTCCGGCTTTCTTCGCAGATAAGAAGCCATCTGGGAAAAGTTGGTGATGATAGTTTTCTTCCCCTCAAAATGCCCCTCTGCCTTTGGTATTTCAAATCTTTCGCCGTTTCCTTCGGGCTTTTTTATCTTTCTGAATGCTTCATCCAAAAGTTTTTCGTAGGATTCCATGGAAATCAGATAAATAGTCTGTTTATAAGAGTTTTGAAAATCAAGGAAAAGAGAGATTAACTGTGATAGTTGTGTTTCCGAGGTGAATGACATTTGATACATCAAAAATACTAAATAAGTCTA
>JAGWGZ010000019.1 GCA_028867075.1 Nanobdellota archaeon
ATTTCCCAGATGCTTTGCCTGTTCTTTCCCTCTTTTGGTGAGCCCCTTATTGTCATTTTCTTTGATTGGATTTACATTGAATTCCGCCTCACCGTGCCGCACAAAGATTATTCTCATGTGGTGCAGAAAGTTTTCAGATTAATAAATATTTGCGGATAGATTTTTATACTTTTGAACCTTCATATAAAGATGAAACAAGTTCTGTTGGATACAAATTTTATTCTGACGTGCCTGAGGCAGAAGATTGACTTCTTCGAGGAGATTCCGCTTATGGGAATGGAAATAATTATTCCGCGCCAGGTTGTGAATGAAATAAAAAAGCTTGAGGATTCAAGGGAGGGTGCTGTAAGGGAGGAAGCTTCTCTCTCAATGAAGCTTCTCAACAGAAATAAATTCACTTCTGTGAAGCTGAGAAGGAATAATGTTGACAGGGGAATAATTGAATTCGCGGCTGAAAATCCGGATGTTATAATAGCGACGCTTGACAAAGAAATCAAGGATAATGTAAGAAATCAAAAGATGGTCATACGGAATATGAAAAGACTGGAGATAAGATAATAAAGCAAATAGAAAAAGCTTAAAGAGTTCACTTCGCTCACTCTAAAAACCTGTGGGTAAGGTTTTTAAACCGAATTTACTAAATTTTTAAAATGTTCTATATAACCGAAGTTGAAGACTATGTCAGGGTTGAACCAAAGCTCTTTGGTTTATCTACTCGTGAAGCTGTTGAGAACCAGCTGCAGGAAACATACAGGGATTATTATGACAGAGAGATCGGCAGAGTTATCGTCGTGATAGAGGTTCTTGAAATCGGCGACGGGGTAATAATTCCAGGCGACGGCGCTGTTTACTATAACTCAAAATTCAAGCTTCTTGCCTGGAAACCCGAGTTGCAGGAACTTGTTTACGGTTCTGTTTCTGAAATCACAAACTTCGGAGCTTTTATGGACCTGGGTGTTATGAGGGGAATGATCCACATTAGCCAGACAATGAATGATTATGTCAGCTTTTCAAAATCAAATACTCTCGTTGGAAAAGCGTCAAAGAGAAGCCTGAAAGACGGGGATCTCTGTTTGGCAAGAATCGTTGCCATAAGCCACAAGGGCGGCTCTCCAAAAATCGGCCTGACAATGCGCCAGCCGGGCTTGGGAAAGCTTGAATGGATTAAGGAAGAGCAGGTTAAAAAAGAAAGAGATGCAAAGAAAGCTGCAAAGGAAGAAGCCGGAGCAGCAAAAGGAAAAACTAAAGGAAAGAAGGAGAAGAAATAATGGCTAAGGAAAAAGCATGTAAGATATGCAGAAGGATCTATGAAGGCGACAAATGCCCAAACTGCGGTTCAAAAGAAGCGAGCGACAGTTTCAAGGGAAGAATAGTTGTCACAAATCCTGAAAAGTCAGAAGTTGCGCAAAAACTCGGAATTAAAGAAAAAGGAAACTTTGCTATAAAATTATAATATGGAACTCATAGAAGAAAAGCAAAACCCGCTTTTGAACAGGAAAGAAGTAAGATTCAAGGTTACAGAACTAACTTCTCCGCCAAACATGGAAAACGCGAGAAAGATGGTCGCAGAAAAGCTCTCTGTTTCTGAGGAGAATGTCCATGTTGAGAAAGTCGCTGGAAAGTTCGGAACAGATGATTTCACAATAACCGCAAAGATATACGGGACAGCAGGCGAAAGAGAAAGATTCCATGTTGTCAATAAAAAATCAAAAAAGGAGAAGAAAGCAAAATAAATTCTTAACATGGCTAAAAAATCAGAAAAAAAAGGAAAGAAGCCCCACAAGAACAAGCCGACGAGCAGGAAATATTCAAAATATAAGATTGAAGGAAGCAAGATTGTCAAGGCACAGCATTGTCCGCGATGCGGCCCGGGAGTTTTCCTTATGGACGCAAAAGACAGACTATACTGCGGAAAGTGCCATTACGCCGAATTCAAGAAAAAATAATTACAATAAGTTCTGGGCTTCCTCTACTTTTTCTGCTCTTAGGCGGTCATCAAGACTAAATTCTTCAACCCCATTCTCAAGGTTAAACCTTATTGGTTTTGAAGAAATGCCTTTACTCTTTGCGAAAGCATTGTTCAATCGTAATGTCTGAGAGAGAACGCGGTCAAAACTGCCCCTAAGCGTCCAATAAACTTGATATCTGTCTAAAGAAACCCTGTATAAATTTTCTTCCGAAGAAATTTTCTTTATTTTATATTCCATGAGTATAAACCCTGGGAGATTCTTCAAGCCAACCAAAAAGTAGACTTGAAGCCTCTCCTGGGGAAAAAGAGGTGATAATATTCATATGGCTGGCTGCTATATAAATGTTTCGGTTATGTTACCTCTCTATAATGACAAGCCCTTTTCTTTCAATAGTAGTAATCTTTAATCCCCTTTTTCAGAAGAAAGTAAACACTACAACAGAGAATTAATAGGGACTACACACGTTTATATATCTCCCTCTATTATATCTCACATGGAAAAAGAAGAGGAGAATCCTGAAAAAGAGAGAATAAACCCCAAACAGGAGCAAATCCACGATATTCTTTTCTCGAGAGAGATAAGCTGGCAGGAGATTATTTACGATTTGATTAATACAGAGCAGCTTGATCCTTGGGATGTTGACATTTCTGTACTGACAAACAAATATCTTGAGAAAATAAGGCAGCTTGAAGAAGAAGACTTCTTTGTGTCAAGCAAGGTGCTTCTTGCTGCTGCTTTTCTTTTGAGGATTAAATCAGAATTGTTGCTGAGCAAGTACCTGAAAAGCATTGATGAGATTCTTTTCGGGAAGAAAGAAGATGAGAAGATAATAAGGCAGATAGACTGGAACCAGGTTGATGTTGAAGACCTGCCTGATCTGATCCCGCGCTCGCCCCTCCCAAGATTCAAGCGCGTCACTCTGCACGAGCTTATAGAATCCCTGAATAAGGCAATAATAACAGAAAACAGGAGAATAAAGAAAGAAGTTTTGAACAGCAATGCATTAAGAGAGACTTCAATTTCCCTGCCAAAGCGGAGATTCAATCCTGAAAGCAAGTCAAGGGAGATTTATGAAAAGTTGATGAGCTACATAAAAGAGAATTTTGCAGAAAAGATTCCTTTCTCGCAACTCTCAGGGGAGGATAAGGAAGAAAGAATAATCTCTTTCCTCATGCTTCTTAATATGGATTCACAGAGAAAAGTCTGGCTGGACCAGGAGAAACATTTCGATGACTTCTTTGTCTGGCCACGCGATGTTTATTTCCAGAAAAACCCTGATTTTTTCAAGGAACTTATAGAGGAAGCCAAGGTCCTAGAAGAGATGGAGGAAAAAGAAGAGGAAGAGGCCATTGAAGAGGCTGAAGAAGACGAGTAGCTCTTAGTATCTACTTTCTCACCCGCCCAACCTTCCACCAATCCCCAACCGCTCGCCCTTAGGAAATTGTTAATGATAAAACCTTAAAATTTTGTTCAACATGATTTTAATTTGGTGTTTTTGCATTAGCATCTATCAATATCTGCGAATGAGATGAGCAGGCAAATTGAGGGAAAGTCAAGCGAACGAAACCGTAGGTGTCGTCGCAATGCGAGCGAAGCGAGGCAAATATTATAAATTAAAATTCAATAATAATCCTATGAAACTCGGAGTTCTCTTTTCAGGAGGAAAAGATTCAACTTATGCAGCCTGGCTTGCAAAGAAAGAAGGATATGAGATTTCCTGCCTCATCTCTTTGGTTTCTGAAAATCCTCACAGCTTTATGTTTCATACGCCTTCAATAAACGCAACAGAATATCAGGCTCGTGCAATGGGAATTCCAATAATAATCCAGAAAACAAAAGGGAAAAAAGAATTGGAATTAAGGGATTTGAAAGCAGCTATAAAGAAAGCAATAAAAGGATATGGAATTGAAGGAATTGTTACAGGTGCGGTGGAGAGTGTCTATCAGTCTTCTCGAATTCAAAAAATATGCAATGAATTGGATTTGGAATGTTTTAATCCGCTCTGGCAGAAAGACCAGATTGAACTTTTGCAAGACTTGGTAAAAGATAAATTTGAAGTAATGATTGTTGGTGTGTTCGCATATCCGCTGGACAAATCCTGGTTAGGGCGCATTATTGATAAAAGATTTATCAACGAAGTCGCAATCTTGAGGCGAAAATATCAGATTAATCCTGCAGGAGAAGGCGGTGAATTTGAAACCCTGACGCTTTTTGCTCCCGATTTGTTCAAAAAAAGACTGAAGATAAAATCCTTTCAGGATTTTTTAGAAGGGGAGAATGCGGGGAGAAGAGAAGTTAGGATT
>JAGWGZ010000011.1 GCA_028867075.1 Nanobdellota archaeon
TTTCAGCTCTTTCAGAAAATCGGAGAGAATTTTTGTTTTTTCAAGGCGTTTTGTTGTGCTTCCCAGAGAATTATATAAGTCTGCAAGCTTTTCGTATTTCATTTTCACCCTCGGGAAATAAAGAATGAGATGTTTTTAAGTTTATTCAATCACTTGCCCAATCTTCCTCTTGCCCTTATGGAAGGCCTTACTTTCAGCTGCCTTGATTTGCTTCTCAATCCACGTGATTTCTTTGCGGCACTTGTAAGTCCGCGGAAAACCCTGTTTCTGTTTGGAGAATTTGCAATCCAGTTTATTGTCCGATCATTTTTTATCTCCGGTCTTTCAGGATCAACAAAAATAACTTCATAAAAATAATTCATTCCATCTTTCCCGATTTGGTAAGAGTTAAGGACTTCAAGGTTTGTGAATTTTCGTGCGGCTCTTTGTTCTGCAATCCACCTATAATTCATCTTGAGATTTTTTCTCGTGTGCAGTCTTTTCCCTCTTCTTCCTGCATTTGGCCTTGTTCTTTTATGCCCGCCTCGCCTTACACGAACACGCACGACAATAAATCCTTTTTTTGCCTTGTATCCAAGCTCTCTTGCCCGGTCCAGTCTCAGAGGTTTCTCAACTTTCACGACAGCATCTGAAGCTCTCCAATCAACCATCCTCTTTCTTAAAGTATCTTCATTTGGTTTTTCCCATGCTTTTCCAATATGATGATATAATCCCTGTGTCATGTTTTATTCTATAAAATTCAATTTAAAAAGGTTTGGTAGAATGCGGAATTTATCTCAGCCTTATTGTTTCTAAATTTCTGGGAACATTTGTCTCAACATGATTCATCTTATAAAGAGTTGAAGATAAGTCGAGACACTTTGAAGCCTCGCCATGGTTTATCAGAATCCTTTTTGGTTTTGGA
Source organism: Nanobdellota archaeon (assembly GCA_028867075.1). Classification (GTDB taxonomy): domain Archaea; phylum Nanobdellota; class Nanobdellia; order Pacearchaeales; family GW2011-AR1; genus JAKLIN01. The sequence goes on from JAGWGZ010000011.1 coordinate 905, forward strand.
CGCACGTTATTAAAGAAGGAAATTATTTCATTTCTTCCGGCATGCGCACTCAGCCCCTCTATTGTGTGGACTTCCATATTTACTTTCACAGTTTCTTCTTTTCCTTCGACAGACATCCGGGTCTCTTTCATTCCTTCCTGAACCTGCCTTCCCAAGGAACCCACTCCCTGGTAACATACAAAGACAATTGAATTTTTTTCATTGCCTGCAAATTCCCTGAAATATTCAACAGAAGCACCGCCGACCAGCATACCGGATGTTGCAAGCACTATGCAGGGCCCGCCCTCAATGACTTTCTTTCTTTCCATAGGAGATCCGACTCTTGAAAAAATAGAAGAGACAAAGGGGTTTTGGTCCTGGAAAACCTGATTTCTAACATTGCTGCTCAGGAAATCGGGGTACGCTGTATGTATCGCATTTATGTCCCATATCATACCATCGATATAAACAGGGACTTCTTTCAGAGAACCTTTCTTTATCGCATCTTCAATTATCAGCATGGTTTCCTGCGCTCTTCCAAGTCCGAGCTCGGGAATCAAAACTTTCCCTCCCCTGTTTATTGTTTTTCTTATAACATCCAGAAGTCTCTCTTCTGATTCAATTCTTGGAGGCAGAATATCTTCTTTTGCGCCATAAGTGGACTCTGTCAGGATGGATTCAACGCGGGGAAAAGATGCGATTGCCGGATCCAAAAGCCTTGTGCGTGTATATTTGTAGTCTGCAGTATACAGGAAATTGTGCAACCCGTTTCCGATGTTGAAGTGAACCATTGCGCTTCCAAGAGCGTGCCCGGAATTGTAAAAAGTTATTCTTACATCAGGGGCAATATCTGTGACCTCATTGAAATTAAGGCAGACTGTGTGCTTTACCATTTCTTTTATGTCTTTTGAAGAGAACAACGGCTGGGCTGCCTGCTTATATGCGACCCCGATAAAATCCAGGGCTGTGAGGGCTGCAAGGTCACGTGACGGCAGAGTCATGTAAGTTGGTCCCTTGTAACCCATCTTGTACAGATAAGGAAGCAAGCCGACATGGTCAAGATGCGCGTGGCTTATAACAACCGCATCAATGTCATTTATATTGAATTCGGGAATGTTAAAGTGAGGAAATCTTTCATCCCCCTGAGACGCAACATCAATTCCGCAATCAATGAGAATCTTTGAGTTTGGTGTCTGCAAAAGGAAACAACTTCTCCCTACTTGCCTCCCGGAACCGAGAACAGTAAGCCTCACCCATCCATCCATCTTTTCCGGATTCCATTCCTTGTATATTTTCTCTCCTACGGAATTAAGGAACTTCCTTCTGTACGCGCTGTTTGAATACAAAACATCCCTAATGTTTTCTGTAATCTGGCTCTTTATCGCTGGGCTTCTCTGGACCTGCGGCGTCCAAAGAGTCTGCCTTCTTATGTCTGAAAAAATAGAGCCCATCTTTCCTATTACAAGCCCTGGCTTTTTTGCCTCTATCACAACAATGCTTCTGTGCTCATCAAAAAGGATATCTGTTATTTCGGCTTCTTCGGGAACAATCTCCTTTATTTTCTTCTTTGCCTCATCCTGGCTTGGAAGAATTTTCTCGTCTGCCCTTAGCTCAACCCTTTTCTTTATCTGTTCCACTATACCTTTTATTTTTCCTTCTCCTTCCCTGAAGAAATTCTCGTTATCTGTGTAAAGAACAATGTTTGCGCCTTCAAAATTCGCGTCAGTTATCTTGGCGTTTAACTGCTCTTTTATGCTTTTCAAAATATCTGTCATCTTTATAGAAAATGAATAAATTGTTTAGTCGCCGTAATCCGGCTTAATTTCCATGTCAACAACTTTTTTAATTCCATCTTTTGTAATGGCATAAATATCCATCCCGTTCCCTGAGCCTATATCTCTCTGAGTTGATGATTTTATTGCTTCTTTTGCAAGTTCAACTCCTTCTTTTACAGTCATGTCTTTTTTATATTGCCTTTCCAAAAGCCCAAGAACATACATCAATCCCGAGCCCACACTCGCAGTATAATCTTTTATTTTGGTCAAAAACCCTGCTGTAACCTCATACAGGGAAACTTCCCCGTTTTCATCAACACCAGCGAGGATGAACGCACTTTCAACAGCCTGGATATTAGAGAGAAGTCCGGCTGCCTGCTGCACTGTTGGCCTTGACCTTGATTTCAACCCCTTAAGCTTTAGCTCGGCGGCAAGAATCTTTGATACTTTCTGAGCCTCTGTTGCGGAACCGCATCCTGCATAGACCAGGTAACTGTTGATAGGGTAAACTTTCTCATAATCCTTATGGGTTATCAAAGTCTGTCCTGCAGTAATCCTTCTGTCTCCGGCCATTACAATACCGTCCTTGCAGACAATTCCGAGTATCGTTGTCCCTGTTTTCAGGGCCAAGCTTTTTAATTCTGAATCCATTTTAAATGATAAGTATGATTAAAGACTAGAACTTATAATTTTAGTATAATTAGATATTTTATAAACTTTTCGGGCGTGAAGGCTTTGTGTATAAAGTCTGAATAAGAGGCTACTTTTTACACAGAACTTACTTTATACACAAAGCTGGGCGTGAATTACATCCCCTGATAAAACCGGGGAAGATTATTAAATCCTGTTTTCCAGAAGCAAATATGGAAACAACATGGGACTTCTCTCTGCTTGAAAAGGGGAAAAGTTTTGCGGAAAAAAGAAAAGAGTGGAAAAAAGTTGCTGCTGATTTCGTGAAGAAGTGGAAAGGCAGGAAAGATTATCTTGAAAAACCTTCTGTGATGAGGGAGGCTCTTGATGATTATGAAAAATTATGCGGAGATTATGACGGAAATACAGAAGAATACTCCTATTACTGGCTCAAAACACGGCTTGATGAGAATGATCCTGAATTAAAGGCAAAATTCCTCAAAGTGGATAGTTTCAGCAAAGAGATAGAAAATGACACCTCTTTCTTTGTGCTCGGAATCTCAAAGATCCCTCGGGAAAAACAGAAGTCCTTTCTGGAATTCGGGGAATTAAGTGATTACAGACATTTCCTTGAAAGGATATTTGAAAATGCGAAGCACTATCTCTCTGAAAATGAAGAGAAAATAATGAACCTGAAATCAACAAGTTCTTATTCTTCATGGGTAAAAATGGTCTCCGGATTCCTTGCAAAAGAGGAGGCTATTGTCCCCGATGAGAGCGGGAAGAAATCCAAAAGAAACTTTTCAGAAATAACCAACTTATTGAGGAGCGGAAACAAGGAAGTGAGGGACAGCGCTGCAAAAGAATTCAATAAAATCCTGGAGAAATATTCTGACACGGCGGAAGCTGAAATAAATGCAATCCTTAATGACAAAAAGGTCAATGATGAACTGCGCGGTTTTAAGAGGCCGGACAAGGCGAGACACGTCGCAGATGACATTGACAGCGAAGTAGTAGACTCACTTGTCAAAGCAGTTTCGGAAAATTTCCATATTTCAAAAAGATTCTATGAACTGAAAGCCAAACTCCTTGGATTAAAGAAACTAGAATATCATGAGAGGAATGTTTCTTATGGAAATTCCGACCGGAAATACTCTTATCATGATTCATTTGAAATCGTTTACAAGGTCTTCAAAGATCTGGATGCGGAATTTGCAGAGATATTCAGGAGATTCAACGAAAACGGACAGATAGACGTTTTTCCAAAAAAGGGGAAATCAGACGGGGCATTCTGCACTTACTTTCACAATACAAGTCCTGTCTTTGTCATGCTCAATCATGCAGATACTCTCCATGACGTCGGGACAATAGCCCATGAAATGGGACATGCTATAAATTTTGAACTGATGAAAAAACAAAATTCTCTGAACTTTGGGACGCCGCTTTCAACAGCGGAAGTCGCAAGCACCTTTATGGAGGATTTTGTGAATAAGGAACTTGCCAAACATGCCGAAGATGAATCAAGGCTTTCATTAATGATGGAAAAACTGAATGAAGAAGTGTCAACCATAATGAGGCAGGTCGCATGCTATGAATTCGAGCAGGAAATGCATAAAGAATTCAGGGAAAAAGGATACCTGTCAAAAAACGAAATAGGAAAAATATTTCAGAAACATATGAAGGACTACATGGGCGATTTTGTAGAACAGTCAGGCGGGAGCGAGAATTGGTGGGTTTACTGGGGGCACATACGTACATTTTTTTACGTCTATTCATACGCATCAGGGCTTCTGATTTCAAAATCTCTGCAGAGAATGGTGAAGTCAGACAGCAAAAATATCAGCAAGGTCAAGAATTTCCTTTCGGCAGGACTCTCAAAATCCCCGAAGGAGATTTTTATGGAACTTGGAATTGACATAACGAGAAAAGAATTCTGGAGCGAAGGGCTGAAAGAAATGGAAGATTTGCTGAATGAGACAGAAAGCTTAGCAAAAGAACTCGGGAAGATCTGATTATTCCACTTTTGAGAAGCCCTGTTCTTTTTTCATCTTTATTATATTGTCCACAAAGCTTTCTATTTTCTGTTCATGGCTGACAATTATCAGCTGTTTTACATTGAGCTGCTCCAAAACTCCGCGCATCTTATCAAGCTGCTGGTCTGAAAATCCGTCGGTTGGCTCGTCAAGGATAACGATGTCGCGCGTCTTTATCTTACTCAAGAAAGAATTTATGACCTGGTTAAGCGAAAGCCGGTATGCGAGGGCTATTGCTGTTCTTTCCCCTCCTGAAAGATAAGAGTAATCAAGCTCATAATCCTGCTGCTCCACTATCGGGGTGAAGTCATCGCTCAGCCTTACCTGAAAGCCGTCTGAGACGAGCATGTTGAACCATTCCGAGAACGATTTTGAGAATTCAGCTTTTAATTTCACCATAACATTCTTCTCTATCATAGAAATCAGCGGAGAGAAATTCTTCGTGAGCCAGTTCTCAAGTTCAGTCAGGTATTCAAGCTGTTTTTTTAGGGATTCTATCCTTCTTATTCTCTCCTTTAAAGATTCAATGTTCGCAGAAAATACTTCTATTTCCTTTCTCAGTTCTGCAGCTCTTATCTCGGCGCTTCTTTCTTCTGCCAGGGCTTCATCAAGCTCCTTCTGCTTCTGCTCATACACGGCATCAAATCTGTTCAGTTCAAAGATAGAGACATTCATTGATTCGACATGCTGCTTCAGCATTTCTATATCTTTTTCCAGTCCTGCGTTTGTTTTTTCAATTTCATTTAATCTCTGCTTCTTCTCATTCACGCCTTCCAGTTTTATCTTCAGTATTTTAATATCAGTGATCTCCCTTTCTCCGGCCGAGATTTCCATATTGATATTCTTCAGCTTTTGCATTATTGAAACTTTATCATTTTCCATCAGCTCTATCTTATTATTATTCCCAAATATTTCAGAATGGCATCTGTTCAGGATATTTGCCCTGTAAACGGCATCAACATTCTGCAGGCAGGTCGGGCATATCTCAAGATTCACCATGTTCTTTTCCAGTTCTTTGTTTGACTCATTCTTGGATTTCAGGGAGGCAATTTGTGAATTTATCTCCATAACCTCCTCATTCAATTTCTCCTTTTCAGATTTCTTCGCCTCATTTTCTTTCTCAACCTGGATTATCCGGGACTCATCAAATTCAATATTCTCCAATTCTTTTATCTGCAACTGAATCTGCTGCGAAAGTTTAATGTTGTCTGAAACTGAATATTTCTTATTTGAGATCATTATATTTGTCTTCTCAATCTCTTTCTGGAAATTCTTCTTCTTCTCTATTTTCCCGGCAATCTCCTCCTTCTCTTCCTGTACGCGACTGCGTTTTTCCTTTTTTGAGAACACTTCTCTTTCCATTGATGCAAGATTGTAGTGCTTTGACTCAAGCTCCTCCTCCTTTGAGACCAGTTCAAGTTTGTCCTGGTCAAGAGTTTCTGTGGCGCCTTCTTTTGTCTTCCTCTCCTCTCTTATTTTTGAGAGCAGGAGAGAAGTGTTTTCCATTATTCTCTTGTATTTGTCAATTCCGAAGATGTGGCGCAGGGTATTTATCCTTGTCTCGGGATCTTCAAGTATTATCTCCTTCATCTCCTCCTGAGGAGTGTAAACTGTGAATTTGTAGAGCAGGTTCTGTCTTTTTGAGAATTCTCTGGGGTAATTCAATAACTCAAGGACCTTGCTCTTCAGTTCTGTAACCGCAATCTCTTTTTTTTCAGAACCATCAATTGAAATCGCGCAATAATCCTGGGAGATGGATTTCCCGCGCTTCAGCGTCCTCTCGACAATGATTGCTTTCCCGTCAATTTCAAATTCGATAACAACTCTTCCCGAGTCTTCTCCGTTTCTTAAGAGTGCATTGCCCCGCTGTCCGGGCTGCAGCCCGAATAGAGCAAATTCTATTGCAAGAAGAACAGAAGTCTTTCCGCTCCCGATATCTCCTGCAAGAAGCGTGGAGCCCTCGGGAAATATTATCTCCTGTGTTTCATAACTTCTGATGTTTTCCAAGAAGATTTTCTTAATCTTCATGTTAAAAGTTCAGAACCTTTTTAGTCTCGGCAACAAGCCGATTGAGAAAAGTCTCTGATGTTTCTCCCTCCTGTTTTTCTATTGAAAGCGAGTTAAGAAGCAGCGGGATTGAGAGATTGAATGGAGACTGATTTTGCTCAGAATAAATCTTCACAGTATCTTCCTCGATATTATCTGAATCCTTGACTTCAATTTCCAAAGCGATTTCCTTCTGTTTTAAGTCATGAGTATTTCTCAGCATGAAGAATGCATTCTTTGTCTTCAGGAATTCCTCTATCTTTGAAAACCTCACGTCAGAACTCTTTCCTATTTCAAGTTCACCGCGAATCTTCAACAGAACTATCTTATCGGTTAGGTCTTCCTTTTCAAGATCTGAGATTATGATATCTGTCGCTTTGATAGCGTCTCTTATTTCAAATTCGCGGAAGACAACATCTTTGAGTTTTAGGTCTATCTTTCTCAGCGGAGTTTTTGATTCAGTATCCACGATGTAGAATCTGCCTTTTTTTAAGTCGGCGAGTTCCTGAAAATTATTCGGAAAGATCGGGCCTGCATAAACGAATCCATCTTTTTCATAGTCTATGTGCAAATGCCCAAGGGCATAATAATCTGCCTTCGGAAGAAGGGAAGTTTCTATTGCGTCAACAGGGACATTCCCGACTGCCTTGTCAATCGTTGTGTGAAGCATAAAAATCTTGAACATGCCGGGAGCGTCATTGAACTTCACCCTCCTTAAATCAGGAACTTCCAAACCAGACCTCTTCCCAGGATATCCATAAATTGCGCAGCCTTCATGAACCACTGGGTTCAGGATGATCTTTCCATCTCTCTCCTCAAAATCAGCTGCATTTTTGCAGAATCCCGCTTTTTCAAGGACGTCAAGAAATGTTTTTCCTGAAACAGAATAGTCGTGGCTTCCGGCTATTATAAAGCACGGGATTCTCGCTTCTTTTAACATCCTGAACTCCAGAAAAGTTCGCTTGAGAGTTTCAATAGGCGGATATGCGGTGTCAAACAGATCACCTGCTATGAGAACAAAATCAACTTTCTCCTTTATTGAAATCTCTATTGCCTTCTCAAATGATTCAAAGTTCAGGTCCTGAAGAGCCTGCTGCTTCCATCCCCCAAGATGAATATCAGACATGTGTGCAAATTTCACCATGTGACACCTCCTGTGGGTTTCTACAATTTCCAGCGTCCCAACAGGAAGTTGAAAGTGACACCTCCTGCGCAGAACCACCTGCGGGTTCTGCATCTCCTGCATCCTTGCCTTCCAAGGGGCTTTTACAATTTTCAACAACCGACTGATTACCCATTTTTACACCTAAATTTTTCAAAGTCAGAGAATATATAAAATTGATTGTGATTAACACAATAGAAATATAAAACTTATTTTGAATTTAATTCCCATACATAAAGCTCTTCAAAAAACAGCTTCTTTTTTCCAAGAAGTCTTTTGCGATATCCGCTCCAATCAATTCTTTTCGTCAGGCTGCTTGTCAAAATCAGGATTATTCCTTCCGGTAGAAGGTGATCTTTTGCCTGTTCAAGAAACCTGTTTATCACTTCGCTTCCGTTTTTTCCCCCGGTTGTATCCTGTTCTCTGTCAAATTCATTTTCGGGAAGGTAAGGCGGATTGAAGACTATCAGATCATATCTTTCTTTTATTTTCCCAAACAGATCTGAAGAGATTACTTTTGAATCCGGAAATCTTTTCCTCAGAATATCAATTGCACTTTTATTAATGTCTGCCAAAGTAATCTGCTTGGGTTTTATCCCTGATTTGATGCAGGTCTTTGCCTGAATGCCGGAGCCAGAACCCATGTCCAGAATTTTTTTAGGCTTTATTTTAACTATCTCTTTTTTCAGAAATTTGCTCAGAAAGAGAGAGTCTTCGGCAGGCTGATAAATCCCTTGCATTTTAGAATAATCCGTTGAAGAATTGTATAATCTGATCTTTGAACAGGTACATTATACCCAATATTCCGAGAAGCAGGACAAGAAGGATAACAAGAATGATTGTTATGGCACTGGTTTTCTGGCCCTGGCTCCTGTAAGCTGAAACGCCTGTCTGCGCAACTTCCTGGACCTGCTTCTTTGCAGGCGGAGCATAAATTCCGGAGATCCTGTTGGCTTGTTGCACCGGGACCTTTAATTGCGGCTTATTCGAGTTAGGTTTTGCCGGTTGATTTGATTCTTGTCCAGACCAGATAGGTTGCGGTTGGATTTCTTTTGAAGATCGGGCAGTTTCCATTTGAAGGGTCTTTGCAGCTTCTTCAATTTCTTCCCGCTTGTAACCGGCATTGAAAAAAGAGAGCATGGCCTTTTCAAGAGAATAACCGCGCGAAAGCGCTGATTTCAGCCCTCCAAGAATATCATCATTCACCATGTGAAATAGAGCCTGCGACGACATTTATAGTTTCTTTTGCCTGACTTTTCCATATCATAGCATATCCATAATCTTATAATTTTAATACTTTCCCGTTTGAAGACATGTGAGATGTCTTTCCTGATTTATAGCCCAGTTCAGACGCCAATTCGATCATTGGCTTCGTCATATCTGTTCCACCATGCGCCGGGATAAGGTGTGTTGGCTTTAGCAGATCTATAAGATTCCTTAAATCTTCACGTGAACCATGTCCTGAGACATGCAAATCAGTTTGTATTCTTACGCCTTTCTTTTTTAGTTCATTATCCATTTTCTCTCGTGATTTTATATTCTTGTCCACAGGAATAACGCTTGAGGAAAAAAGCACATTGTCTCCTTCTTCAAGAGTAAATGGAGTTTCACCTTTAACAATCCTGTCCAGAACAGACCCGGGCTCTGCCTGGTGCCCTGTGCAGACAATGAGATATCTTCCCTTGTCCTTATTTGCCTTGCTGAGAAAAGAATTAATCTGCTTTCTGTATTTCAAAATCATTACATCTCTTCTGAATGGGCAGAGTCGGACTTTTACAGCGCAGTTAACATAACGATCCAGGCTTCTTCCAAGAAAGACAATCTTTCTTCCTGTTTTTTTGCCAAAGTCAACAATGCTCTTCAATCTTGCAATATGGGATGAAAACGTGGAGATTATAAGGGCAGAGTTCATATCTTTTACAGAATTTATTGCATCTTCCACCAAATCCCGGGCTATTCGCTCGCTTGGAGTTCTCCTTTCATTTCCCGCATAAAGAGCATCGGCGACAAGAACATCAATTCCCTTCTTTGCAATTTCACCGAGCCTTTTATAATTGGAAGGTTTTCCAATAACAGGATGGTCATCAAACTTGAAATCAAGAGTGTAAAAGAGAGTTCCTTCATCCGTATAAAGGCAGATGAAAGCGCATTGTATTGTTGAGTGAGTCGCATGAATAAATTCAGCCTTGTAACTTCCGCTCTTCCCTTTTATGACATATGTGGAATTTTCATTTACTTTTATTCTTTGGTTTCTCAGCGTTATTTTTTCGTCGCGCAACATGGATTCAAGGAATTCAATTGTAAACGGAGTTGCGATTATCTTTGCTTTTGGATAGCGCGAGGCAATGTAAGGCACAGCGCCTATATGATCCAGGTGTGCGTGACCGATGATTATTGCACGGACCTTGTCTCTCCACCCTATTTTGTCGAGTACTGTATCATCCGGAAGCGCGCCTATTCTCCTCATGTCGATGCCTGTCCTTGAAGAGCTTTTCTCTGGTTCCCGCTCCTGGAATTCCACCAAAGCCGGCAGGAAGACTCCCGCGTCGAACAGAATTACATCATCCTTGATTTTCACGGCGGTCATATTCTTTCCGACTTCATCATATCCGCCGACAGTACAAACTTCCATATTAATTCAGATTTCTCTAGCTGTTTAAGCCTCTTTTTCAAAAGTACAGGAAATTAGGGATTTATATATCTTATGAAAATTTAAAAACAAAGCCGGAACAAGTATTACATGCGCAAGAGAATTCGCAAATCAGTAATAGAAGACTATTGCTTCTATTCTGAAGAGGGTTCATCTGGGGATTTATCCTGGGATGATAAATTAGGAATTGTAAGGGAGAGAATTGCTGAACTGAGAAGAACAGAATGGCAGAGATGGTTTCCCCTGTGGGGGACTATAAGGCAAATTGTAGACCGCGGGGATGAAAGCCAAATGCTCCTAGACGAGTTTCATGCCCCCCTGTATGAGCGCCTGAATTTCTTCTATAATACAGCCACTACGGCAAGCATTATCGGAGCGGGAATCTTTGCATATTTCAGATAAGAATATAAATTCTTTTTTGCTTCTTCATATAAGAAAAATCTGCGATTTTTCCCTGTCCCGACAGGATGGCTGCAGATATAAAACAGGAAATTTTGCATAATGAAATCTCTTCGCCCATCAATGAAAGAAAATAAGAGATATCTACTTGTAAAAGGAAATCCTGAAAACATAAAAAAGGCGATTCTTGATTTTATCGGAGTTCTTGGAATGTCAAAAACAGGGTTCAGTTTCATAAAAAAAGAAAGAGACTTTGCAGTCATATGCATAAACAGAGAATCTGTGAATGAAGTCCGCGCCGGCCTTTGTGTCTGGCCTGAAAAGATGGAAGTTGCTATGGTTTCGGGAACCCTGAAAAGCCTGAAGAAAAAGGCGAATTAAATTTCACAATAATTCTTAAATACCCTCCTGGATGTGCATTTGCATGAATATCCTGAATTACCTTGGATTTAGAAAGAGAAAAGATAAGACGAGGAGAGGCGAGATAGTAGAATCAGTAACAGAATTCAATTATAAAAGAGGGACAATAAAGACTGCAGGTCTTGAAAAACTGGCGTGGCCTGTTGAAGATTTTGCAAAGCACATAGGGACCGTATTATCCGGCACAGGTTACATAATCGGCAAGATAACAGACAGGCAGGACATTTACGGGGGATATTATGCACAAATAGAAATACAAAAAGTCAGAATGGGTCCTGAAAGATTTCTTGGACATTCTTATGCAGGGACTATCACATTGACAAAAATCAAAAAAAATCCTACAATAAAAATCCGTTATGATAATTCAAACCACCTTAAAGATTACGAGATAAGGCTAAAGAATTATGATCTTTCCAAGCTAATAGGGGGCCCCAATCCATAAGATTTTTAAAAGGCATAATTATCTCTAAATCAGAGAGAAAAGGAAAATTAAATAAAATTATTATAATTTCTCCAGAAATAACAAAATGGACATAGACATGCAGCATCAGACAATGGGCTATGACAGAACAGCCACAATGTTCTCGCCTGATGGACATCTTCTCCAGGTGGAATATGCCGAAAAGACAATAAGGCTGGGAAGTTCAAGCATCGGAATGGTCTGCGCAGACGGTGTATTCATAATGGCTGACAAGAGAATAGATGACAAGCTTATTGTTTCATCTTCGGCTGCAAAGATTTCAGAGATTGATGCTCATTTGATTGCGAGCGTGGCTGGAATAATGTCCGATGCCAGGGTTCTTATTGAAAAAGCACAGGTTCTTGCACAGCAACACAGGGTCACCTACGACTCCCCGATAGAGCCGGAAGCTGTGATAAAAGAGATTGCAGATTTGAAGCAGCAGTTCACCCAGTATGGGGGCGCAAGGCCATATGGCGTTTCATTGATGGTTGCGGGAGTGTCAAACAAAAAGCCTTCTCTTTACACAAGTGACGTTACCGGAAATTATTTTTCATATCATGCAAATGCAATAGGAGAGAATGATGAAAGAATAAAGGAGAAGCTCAGAGAGCAATATAAAAAAGACCTGACAATAAAAAAAGGTGTGAAGCTGGCTCTTGATATTTTCAGGGAAGTTCAGGGAGACAAGTTCAATCTTGAAAGATTTGAAATGGCTTATGTTAAAAATGACAAAGACGAACTTGAAAGAGCTGTTGGGGAACAATTAAAGGATTTTATTTCTGAAAAGAAGAAAGAATAAGAATTATGGCAGACACAACTGCAAGGATAAAAAAGGCAGGGAAGAATTTTGAAATCATAGTTGACATGGATGAAGCGCTGAAATTCAAAAAAGGCCAAAGTTCTTTTCCGGGCGCTGAAAGCGACAGAATTTTTACTGATCTGAAAAAGGGGCTTGTTGCTTCGCAAAGCGATTTGAAATCATCTTTCGGAACTTCAGATGCAAATGTGATAATTTCAGAGATAGTTAAGAATGGTGAGATTCTCACAACGCAGGAATACAGAGACGAAGAAAGAGAAAAGAAGATGAAGCAGGTTATTGATTTCCTTGTAAAGAATTCTGTGGATCCAAAAACAGGGAATCCCCACACCAACGAAAGGATTAAAAACGCTCTTGAACAGGCTCATGTAAACATAAAGAATACTCCGGTTGAAAACCAAATTAGCGATATTCTTCAGGAAATAAGTAAAATTATTCCGATAAGTGTCAAAATGAAAAAAGTAAAAGTTACTGTCCCTGCGATTCACACGGGCCAAGCTTATGGCATTCTTAATCCTTACAAGCAGAATGAGGAATGGCTTTCAGACGGAAGCCTGCAGGCAACCCTAAACATCCCTTCAGGAATGCTGATGAATTTTTATGAAAAATTAAATTCTGTGACTCATGGCTCTGCTTTGACAGAAGAGGTGAGGGAATAAAATGGATATTGGAATTATTTTATCGATAATAACATTCTTCGGATTTTTAATATTAGGATATATCTTACTTTCAAAGTTAAAAAATTTAAAAGTTGAACCAGATACTAAATCTTTTTCTGATTTGGCTTCGAGAATTACTAAGGTGGGAACTGAGATGAAAGTTAGAATGGATGAAACAGAGAAGAAACAAAAAGAGATGGAAAAACAAAGAATTGAGCTCTCCAAACAGGATATGAAGATGTTTCAAGAAGGTATAACAAATATTAATAGAATGTTCGCTGGAACTAAGGAAAGGGGAGAAATAGGAGAGGCTTTACTTGAGGAGATTTTAACCCCTTTTATAAAAGCAAATAAAGTTATAAAAAATCTTAATATTGATAATAAAAATGTTGAATTTGCATGGAAAGTTTCTTCAAATAAATATATCCCTATTGATTCTAAACTCCCTGATGTTTTAGAATTGTATAATAAATATTGTGAAGAAAAAGATAAGAAAAAGCAGTTGGAATTAAAAAAGAACATATTAAAGAAGATTGAGGCAAGGATAGATGATGTTAAAAAATATAGAAATAAAAAAAATACGACAGATAAGGTTATTGTAGCTATCCCTGATGCAATTTTTGAACTTATGCCCGAAATTAATTCTGAAGCACAAAAAACTAATATTTTTGTTGCGGGATATCATTTTGTAGTCTATGTTGCTTCATATATAGAAAAAGAATATTTGTTTATTGTAGAAAGTGGGGATATTGGAGAGTATAAAGAATCTATAGATTCTCTCTTAAGATTAATTGAGGAAATTAAAGAAAAAGCTAAAACAATAGATAAAGGTGTTATTATAATAAAAAATGCTAATGATGAGATTAAAAATTCTTCAATGGAAGCAGAACTTCAAAAACCTCGAACTAAAAAGATTATAATTAAAAATAAAATTGAGGAAAAATTAGAAGAGTAAAAATGTCAGAAAGAAAATTAGTAATCCCTGGGGAGATCATTGTTTCGGAGAAAGAATTCCTTCCGGGAGAATGGACAGAAAAAAGAAATGATGAAATAGTTGCTGTAAGATTCGGTGTTGCAGAAGAGCAGGACAGACTCGTTAGAGTTATTCCAATTTCAGGAACATATCAGCCTAGAAAAGGAAATGTTGTGATAGGGCAGGCTGTAAATATTCTCTCAAGCGGATGGTTCATAGACATTGACACGCCTGAAAATGCATTCTTGCCGGTAAGTGAATTTCCAAGATACATAAATAGGGGTGAGTTCGCGGATGTTCTGGATATCGGAGAAATGGTTGTTGCCAAGATAATCAACATAGACAAAAGGGGGATTGACCTCACCATAAGGGCACATGGGCTCGGAAAAGTTGAAGACGGATTGATAATAAAAATAAACTCAAACAAAGTTCCGAGAATCATAGGCAAGGAAGGCAGCATGATAAACCTGATAAAAGAAGAAACAGGCTGCAACATAACTGTCGGGCAAAATGGAGTAATCTGGATTTCCGGGAAGGATACGGAAGCGGAATTGTTTGCGAAGAAAGCAATAATGTACATAACAGAAAACTTTTTCATGGAAGGCCTCACAGAAGAAATGAAGAGGTGGTTTGAGGAGGAGAAAGGAAAATGATTAGTTCATTATGGGAAGTGACTGATATTACTGAGACGGATAAAGAAATAATAGGAACTTATTTGCAACATGAAAGGCATCCTGTAAATCTAGATGGATTTAAAAGAGTTAACAGGGGATATTTTTTAGAGATTGAAGCAGGAGATTCTAGTCAGGGGTATATGCTTTTTCCAGAACTCCAGTTGGACCGGGATCATGAAGGCAGAATGGAAAGAGAGTTAAAATTCCAGAGAGAAGTAGTTGGCAGAACAATAAATAGGAAATTCTCAGATTATAGGGAAGGAATCTCCGGATTTCATTGGAGTGTAAAGTAAAATGACAAAAGAATCAAATTTTAAGAGACCTGATGGAAGAAACGTCGATGAGATGCGCCCAATCAAAGTGAAAGTCGGAGTTATTCCAAATGCAGATGGAAGCGCGATGTTTGCATTCGGAGATACAGTCGCTATCGCGGCTGTCTATGGACCAAGAAAAATGCATCCACAGCATGCACAAGATCCTGAAAAAGGAGTTTTAAGATGCGAATACAACATGCTCAGTTTTTCTGTTGATGAAAGAATAAGGCCAGGAACAAACAGGAGAAGCACTGAAATCAGCAAAATAACAGAATGGGCTCTGCAGCCGGTTCTGATGCTTGAAAAATATCCTAATGCAGTGATTGATGTTTTCATAAACATAATCCAGGCAAACGCCTCAACAAGATGTGCTGGAATAAATGCGGCTGCGCTTGCACTTGCGCATGCTGGAATCCCTATGAAAAATCTTGTTTCAAGCGTTTCAATAGGAAAGCTTGACAAGCAGCTTGTTGTTGATGTCAATAAATTAGAAGAAGATTGGGAAGAAGGAGAGGGGCCGACGGACATTCCAGTCACTATGACTCCTGATGGAAGAATCACGCACATGCAGCTTGATGGAAAAATAAGCAATGAACAGCTGAGAGAAGTCCTGAGACTTGCAAAGGAAGCTACAAAAAAGATTCATGAAATCCAAAAAGAAGCTTTGAAGAAGAGTGTTGAAACAGGGGGGAAAGAATAAAATGTTGGAGACGTCAAAACTTAATGAGGGCAAGATAAAGAGATACTTGTCAGAAGGGAGAAGATTTGACGGGAGAGATCTTAATGAATTCAGAGAGATAAAGATAGAAACCGGGGTTTCAAAACACGCAGAGGGAAGCGTGCGTGTTAAGCTTGGAAAAACAGAAGTTCTCGTAGGTGTCAAGATGGATGTCGCAACACCTTTCCCGGATACCCCAAATCAGGGAAACCTCATGACTAATGCTGAGTTGACTCCGCTAAGCTCTGCCGACTTTGAGAGCGGACCTCCAAAAACACCAGCAATTGAGCTGGGGAGAATAATAGACCGGGGAATAAGAGAGAGCAAGTTCATTGATTTTGAGAAATTATGCATAAAAGAGGGAGAAAAAGTCTGGAGCGTTTTCATTGATATTTATTCCATAAATGATGACGGAAATCTTCTTGATGCGGCAGGAATAGCAGCTCTTATTGCCCTGAAGAATACAATGGTTCCAAAATATGATGAGGAAAAAGAAAAAGCGATTTATGGAGAGCATGACAGAAAATTGCCTCTTGCAGAGAACATGATTCCTATTTCTCTCACGGTTCATAAGATCGGGGATAATCTTCTGATTGATCCACTGAAAGAGGAGGAGGATGTAAGCGAGATGAGGCTTACGACTTCCGGATTCAAAGATACTATTTTTGCAATGCAGAAGGGGGAAAGCGGGACAATAGAATCAGAAAGAATGCCCGAACTTCTTGAGCTTGCAGAAAAAGCGAGAGAGAAAGTTATTTTAAGGATTAAGGAATATTTGTAAAATGGAAAAACAGGAAAAAACACAATTTTCAAGATATGAAATTTCGAGAATACTTGGAGCGCGAGCCTTGCAGATTGCAATGAATGCACCGCTTCTTGTGAAAATCAGCAAAGATGAGCTGGAGAAAGTACACTATGATCCACTTAAGATTGCAGAAATGGAATTTGATTCTGGGATTCTGCCCATTTCTGTAAAGAGACCCCTTCCTGCAAAGAGAGAAGACAAGTTAAGAAGGGTCAAGGAAAAGATCAGCGATGACAGAGTTGAACATGGAGAACATTCAGAAGAATCAGAAATTGAAAAAGAAGGCGAAATAATGGAACTTGCCACGCCTGAAGATGAAATGGAAGATGCCGGAGAAGAGGAAAGTGCCGGCGGAGAAGAATAATCCCAAGTTATATAAATAATAATCTTTTTTTCTTTTAATGGTGATTGTCAGCGCGGTCTCTGCAAAAGAAATTCCTGATTCGAGAAAGGAAAGAACAATCCTTGTTTCTATTAAAACAAACGTCGGAGATTTTTCTGCAAGCGCGCCGATGGGAAAGTCGAGGGGAAAGCATGAAGCAGAACCATATAAGAAAACACTTGAAGAAGATATTGAAAAGATAAAGAGGTTTTCAGATTATTTTTCAAAAGAGGTAATAGAAAAGTTTGATGATTTACACAGGATTGAGGATACAATAGACGGGCATGTTGGAGCAAACACAACTTTTGCGTTTGAATCTGCGATTCTTAAAGCTCTTGCCAAAGAAAAGAAAAAGCAGGTCTGGGAAGTAATAAATCCTGAAGCAAGGAATTTTCCAAGGCTGGTTGGAAACTGCATCGGCGGGGGGGAGCATACAAAAACTGATTCAAAAAAGCCGGATTTCCAGGAATTTCTTCTGGTTCCAAATACGCATGACATTGAAGAAGCATTTCGGATTATGAAAGAAGGCAAGGAAAGGGCAAAAGAGATTCTTAAAAAGAGAGATTCGCATTTTGCAGAAAGAAAGAATGATGAGGATGCGTGGATTACCTCGCTGACGGACAAGGAAGTTCTGGATGTTCTGAGTGAATTAAAAATCCCGCTGGGCATTGACTCTGCAAGCTCCACCTTTTTCAAAAGAAAGAAATATCTCTACAATAACCCGATCTTCAAGAGGACAGATGAAGAGCAATTTTATTACATTTCAAATATAATTGAGAACTCAGGCCTCTTTTACATTGAAGATCCTTTTGACGAGGAGGATTTTAAAAATTTTGCAAAGCTCAACAAAAGATTTCCTGACAGATTGATAGTCGGAGATGATCTTACAACAACAAATTATAAAAGGCTGAAAGAAGCCATAAAAAATAAGAGCATCAGCGCATTAATTGTTAAGCCAAACCAGATAGGCCCGCTGACAGAAGTGAAAAGAGTATGCAATCTGGCAAAAGAAAATAACATAAAAATTGTTTTCTCGCACAGAAGCGGCGACACTGAGGAGAATATCCTTGCAGATCTTGCATTCGGTTTTCAGGCTGATTTTTTGAAATGCGGAATTACCGGAAAAGTGCGTGAAGTAAAAATAAAAAGACTTATTGAGATACAAAAGAGTTTGAAGTAAACCTTTAAAAATATACTTTTTCTCTGAGACTTCATGGCTAAGAAGAAAGAATCAAGCGAAGAAATTGCGAATGAAGAAGCGGTAATTGAAAACCGCGAGAAGAAGGAAGAAGAGAAAGAAATTGAGGAAAAATCCGAAAAGAAGGCAAGAAAATCCAGAAAGTCTGAACTTGAAAAAGAGGCAGAAAAAGAATCGCTTGAATCTTCGGAGAGTATTGAGGAGAAAAAAAGAAGATTTCTTGAAAAGCAAAAAGAGCTTCGTGAAAAAGGAATATTAAAAGAAGTAAAATCGGAAGAGCTTAAAGAGCAGGTCAAGGGTGAAAGAAAAACAGAAATGCTCGTTCCGCTTGAAGAATATATCAATGCGGGAATTTATATCGGAACAAAAGTCGTGACTCCTGATATGAGGAAGTACGTTTACAGGCGAAGAGCAGACGGGCTGGCAATTTTCAATACAGATTTGATTGATGAAAAGATAAAGGAGGGAATAAAGTACCTTAATCAATTTAGATCAAACGAAATTATTCTTGTATGCAAAAGGCAAGCTGGCTGGAAAGCGGCCGAGAAGTTTTCGGAAGTAACCGGGATAAGGGCATTCACAAAGAAATATCCTGCGGGCGTGTTGACAAATTCAAGCCTTCCGAACTTTTTTGAGAATGAGCTTACAATAATTTCCGATTCATGGGTTGACAAGAATGCGCTTAATGATACAACGAAAGTAAATAAAAAAGTCCTGATGATATGCGACACAAATAATTTCTCTCAGGGAGCAGATCAGATAATAATCGGGAACAACAAAAGTTCAAAAAGCCTTGGAATAATCCTTTATCTTCTTGCAAAGGGTTACTGCGCAGAACATAAGCCTGAAAATCTTGACAAAATCCCGGACATAGAGTGGTGGATCGGAACAGAACAGGGCGGTTCTGAAGAAGAGGCAAAAAGAAAAGCGCGCGCCGGTGCCAGATTTGGAGTTTAATCATGGATATTTCTTCACATAAAATCTTAAATATTCAACACTATGATAATTGGCGATGGGATTAAGAAGATTGATGCAGAGATATACAAAACTTTACGGTGATGTTAGGGGGGCTATGGAGGTGTATTATCATGCACAGGTTCATAGTAGAAACCCAGATGACCTGATGATTTATTCTGACAGGGTATTCGTTACCTGGCATGATTTTCAAGCAGGAGTTCCTAACTTCTTCCAGAGATTCTTCACCCCACTTGAGATATCCAAAACTTTGGAAGAGGGAATATCCACAGAAGAGATTAACAGGATAGTGAATAATTCAAAATCACGAAGGATTAGCTCCTGAAGAACAACCAACCGTTTTTCTTTTTTCCGAAATTTGTCTTTACCAGGATATAATCGCCTCTGAGTCTTTTTCCATGAATTTTTATTTTCATTGAGTTCGGATTTTTTTCAAGGAGTTCATAAGTTCCTTTATCCCAGATTTCAACTTTCCCTGCGCCGTAATTCCCTTCCGGAATCGTGCCGTGGAATTTTGCATAAGCGAGGGGATGATCTTCAACATGAACTGCAAGGCGCTTGATTCCTTTTTCTGTTGGCGGCTCTTTTGGAATTGCCCACGATTTCAGAACCCCATTTTCTTCCAATCTCAAGTCCCAATGCAAATGAGAAGCATGATGCTCATGAATAACAAATATATTCTTTCCGGAAGATTTTATTTTTCCTTTGGGTTCTATAGTTTTTCCGCTGCCGGAAAATTTCCTCTTTCTTTTATACTCAAGAAGAGACATGATTTAGGAAACAAAATGAATTATAAAAATATATGCTCACATTTCAGTTCTTTCCATCCATCAGATGGTATCTGGATATTGCAGAAACAAAATAATTTTAAATGCGCTTTGCTAAAACCATAAGTGGCAAAAGAATTATCTAATGAGATAGATCCAAACTTGTCTATTACAGAAGAGAGAGTATGGACGTATCATGAACTCGGTGCTGGGCATTTCAATTATTTGGCTGGAAAGCTAGGATGCAAAGAAGGAGAAAAATTCAGATACAAAATTATTGTTTGGCGAGAACAAGATAATGCTGAATCCAACAGTCCTTAATATATTTTATAATAACTAAATTGTTTTAAAGAAAAGAAATAATAAATAATTATGAGAGATTATGCTGCATATTTTATGAATGATTGTATGACTTATCTTGGAAAAGATCGCGGGAAGAGGGGAGATACAGGGTTAGAAGAACTTGACGAAGTTGTTATTGTTCCCACATCTGATCTTGCAAAAGATGCAGCAGCATTAGGTAAAACATTAGATACAGTAATCTCTAATAAATATAAAGCGGGTAATAAAAGTATTGGACTTGTTATGATATCTTTGAACAATCTAACAGGCAAATTAGAATTTAACATAGAATAAATTTCTCCCTCGGAGAAATAATCTTTTTCCGAGATAAACAAAACATTTAAATACCTAAAATAAAGAGAGATACTAATCTTAAAATGAGTGCCTTAATTTCATGCACGTTAATATTAAGGTATGAAGTATGTAGGAACACCCATTTATAATTCTCGCCGAGCCGTTTTTAGGAAAACAGGATAAAGAATATTTTGCCCAAATCAAATTATTTGGTTTCAAATCTAGTTGATCCTGCTAGCGGCTGCGGCTCTCTGGTTTGTACTTAGGCATGCAAGTCTTTCTGTTGCTTGCAATGGAAGGCAAACTGCTCAGTAACACGTAGCTAACCTACCCTTAAGTCAGGGATAACCTCGGGAAACTGAGGGTAATACCTGATAGGAGATTCGCCCTGGAATGGTTTATCTCCAAAACTCGTGCTTAAGGATGGGGCTGCGGCGGATTAGGTTGTTGGCGGGGTAACTGCCCACCAAGCCGACGATCCGTAAGGGCTCTTAGCGGAGAGGCCCTGAGAGGGAGTCTGAGATACTACTCCCAGCCCTACGGGGTGCAGCAGCTGAGAATCTTCTGCAATACACGAAAGTGTGACAGAGCGAGCCAGAGTGCTCCTCATTGAGGAGCTTTTGCCAAATCTAAAAAGTTTGGCGAATAAGGACTGGGCAAGACTAGTGCCAGCCGCCGCGGTAATACTAGCTGTCCAAGTCGCAGCCATCATTATTGGGTCTAAAACATCCGTAGCTTGTTCAGTAAGTTCCTTGTGAAATCCTATATCTTAAGTATAGGGCGCGCAAGGAGTACTGCTGGGCTAGAGACTGGAAGACGTAAGAAGTACGTTTGAAGTAGCGGTTAAATGCGTTAATCTTAAACGGACTCACAACAGCGAAGGCATCTTACGAGGACAGTTCTGACAGTGAGGGATGAAGGCCAGGGGCGCAAAACGGATTAGATACCCGTGTAGTCCTGGCAGTAAACACTGCACACTAAACATCAGTACCTCTTCGGGAGGCATTGGTGCTTGAGGGAAGCCGAAGAGTGTGCTACCTGGGAAGTATAGTCGCAAGACCGAAACTTAAAGGAATTGGCGGGGAGACACTACAACGGGTGACGCGTGCGGTTCAATCAGATTCCACGCCGTGAACCTCACCAGGACCGACAGCAGGATGAAGGTCAGTCTGAAGGGCTTACCTGACACGCTGAGAGGGATTACATAGCCGACGTCAGCCTGTGCCGTGAGGTGACCTGTTAAATCAGGTAACAGGCAAGACCCGCGTGTATATTTACTCTGTGTACAATATACAGATTGCCATGGTAACATGGATGAAAGTGCGGGCTACGTTAGGTGGCACAGTCTAAATGCCCTGGGCAACACGGGCGCGTCAATGGCAGATACAATGGGATGCAACTCCGAGAGGAGAAGCCAATCTCTTAAAGTCTGTCCCAGTCTAGATCGAGGGCTGAAACCCGCCCTCGTGACACCGGAATCCGTAGTAATCGGGTATCATCATTGCCCGGTGAATATGTCACTGTCTCTTGCACACACTGCCCGTCAAACCAACCAAGTTATGTTAGGATGAAACTCTTGCGAGGAGAATCCTAGCATGGTGAGGTAGGTTAAGTCGTCACAAGGTATCTGTAGGGGAACCTGCAGATGGATCACCTCCTAAAA
>JAGWGZ010000020.1 GCA_028867075.1 Nanobdellota archaeon
TTATCTCTTTACGTCCATAAATATCTTGAAGTTTAGAACGGATATTTTCCATTTAATTTGTTAACCAGATAAGTATATAAATTTTTACTTCTATATAGTTACAACATTAATACACGCCCCGACCGAGAATCGAACCCGGGTTTCAAGCGTTCTGCATCTTCAACTTCTCCTGGGAAGAAATTGATAAGGAATCTGGTTCCCTATCAGCCATGAGCCTCCTTCAAGGGAGGGGTTGATAAGGGTGAACCGTAGGTTCCCTTTATGCGACAGGCTTGTGTTCTGCCACTAAACTATCGAGGCCTTGCACTATGTTTATGATAAAATATGTTTTGAGTTATTTTTAAAGATTGCTCAAAGGTGATCTCTCCTGATGACACCAGCTCTTCTCTGGATTTTGCTAATCAATAATTTGTATCTTCTTTCCAGAACTCTGTAATCAATTCCCATCCGTTCCCCCATTTCCCTGAATGTCTCTTTTTCACGGGTCAGGCCATTACGCCCATTAAGCATTTCTTTCTCACTTTCTGAGAGTTCGCTAAAAATCTGTTTTATAGCCATCTCATTTTCCAGGGCAAGCCTGATGTAGTCTGACCTTGGGTCCCCGATTAAATCAGAAGCAGAGACTCCATCTTCTACCTCTGAATCAAGATTAATAAATTCATAACCCTCTCTCAATCTTAAAGCATAATCTACCCTTTCGGCATCTAATCCTGTAACGGAAACTAATTCTTCACTTGTTGGCTGCCTGCCATGTTCCATAAAAAAAAGATCTATTTCATAACCTAAGATATTAATCAGGGATTTAATATTATGGGAAGACTGCCTCATGTCTTCACTCATTTCATGGATTCCTCTTGAGATCTCTTTTCTAATCCACCATGCGGCATAGGGCTTAAAGTGAGCCACCCCATTGCCCCTATAAAACTTTTCATCATAACCATCATATGCCTCTTCCAATCCAAGGACCCCCCAGTTTCTGAGGTCATCCCTTTCAAGCAGGCCAATCTCCCCGCTTCTCTCAGGCTTACTAAAATGAGGCATGGTCCTGTAGAAAGCGTCTGCGATTGTGAATGCATATCCTATGTGCGCGCCGATTAATCTTTTTCTTAATTCAGGATTCCCTGTTCTTCTCTGTTCAGAGTACAACTGGTTAAAATTCTCATCAATCCACGGGTCAATTCCATCAATCTTTTCATGATGAGAATAGGGTTCCTGCCTTTTTACAGCCTCTTCTTTATTCTTCATCTTCAGCACCCCCATGAGGAATTATTCCGCTCGCCTTTCTGACCTTCTCAAAGGTATGGGCTTTCACCAGCTCAGAATAATTTCCGTCGGTTTTTTCAAGCAGTTTTTCAAAATCTCCGCTGTTCCATGCATCCAATCCCCTGATAACATGATATATTTTTTCTTCAGTCATAAAAGAGTGGTAAAATCTTAATTTAAAAAAATTTCTGTGATAGAATTATCTCTTTCTTAGCTCTGTGATTCCGTTCATGTAAGGAATAAGAGCCTTTGGGATTTTCACGCTTCCGTTTGCCTGCTGGTGATTCTCAAGAATTGCGACCAGGGCACGGGAAGTTGCTATTGCTGTATTATTTAATGTGTGGGGAACAACCCTCTCGCCTTTTATCCTCGTAGAAATTCCGAGCTTTCGCGCCTGCGCGTCTGTGAGATTGCTGCAGCTGCCGATTTCAAAATATCCTTCCTTTCTGGGGGAATAAGCCTCTATATCAACCTGCTCGTATTTCAGGTTTCCAAGATCTCCTGAACAGATTCTCAAAACTCTGACGGGGATTTCAAGTTCTTTGAAGATTTCTATTGTAATCCCTTTCAGTTCTTCAAAAAACCTTCCTGATTCTTCAGGCCTGCATATTACGACCATTTCAACTTTGTTAAACTGATGCGTTCTAAAAAGCCCTTTTTCATCAAGATTGTGGCTTCCGATTTCTTTCCTGAAGCACATTGAATAAGATGTCTGCTTTATCGGAAGATGCTTCTCATTAACTTCCTGCCCTGCATATCTGCTTATCAGGGAATGTTCTGAAGTTCCTATCAGGGATTTTTCGTCATTCGCAATCCGGTATATCATGACTTCCTGGTCATTTAGGTCTGTTACATTATTTATTATCTCGTTGTTCAGCATCAGCGGAGTTTCAACATACCTGAATCCCTTGCTCATCATCTTGTCAATGGCAAATCTTATCAGCGCCTGGTTCAGCAATGCGAGCTCGCCTTCAAGATAGTAAAATCCAGTGCCTGCAACTCTCGCAGAAGAATCAAAGTCAGCCAATCCCAAAGATTCTGCAAGCTCTGCGTGGTTTCTCACTTCAAAGCTGAATTTCCTCGGCTTTCCTATCACCTCTTCAACAACATTCTGCGAATCGTCTTTTCCCAAAGGAACACTCTTGGAGATTATATTGGGAATTTGTGCAAGGAGATAATCTCTTTTACCCTCAAGAGATTTTGCTTTCTTTTCATTCTGCGCAATCTTGTCAGGAATTTCCTGCGCTTTTTTTATCAGTTCCCTTGCCTTCTTTTCGTTTTTCTCTTTCTTTGCCTTGTTTATTTCTTCGGAAATCTTGTTCCTTCCGGCACGGAGCCCATCGCCTTTTTGCTTCTCTTTTTTCCATTTCTCATCAAGATCCAGAACCTGGTCAACTATTATCAATTTCTCGTCCTGGAATTTCTTCCTGATATTTTCCCTAAATAGCTCGGGGTTCTCGCGAAGAAGCCTTATGTCAATCATTATGGTAATACAGAATAATTCTATTTAAATTTTCTTATACTAAAAATTAACATGAACAAGGTTTTTAATCACAGTGCTCTAAGATATCGCAAAAAGAAAAATGAAACTGTTTATTTTTGGCTCAACAGGGGATTTGGTAAAGAGGAAAGTGCTTCCCGCGCTCCAGGAGCTTGAAAGCGGGGAACTTGAGGTCTGGGCGCTCGGCAGGAAAGATTTCACAGAAGAGATTTACAGGGACTTCGTGTGTCGGGGAAAGTGCTCTCCTGAATTCAGGAAAAGAATATTCTACAGGAAAATAGACCTTGAAAGTAAGAACCTTTGTGAAGATTGCATGGGTGTATTTGAAACGGAAGAAATAAATTATTTTTACATTTCTTTCCCTCCCGAGCTCATTAGAAAAACTCTTGAATCTCTTGCTTATCTGAAGAGCCGCGGGATTAGAGTAAGAATTTTGATAGAAAAGCCATTTGGAAGAAATCTGGAAGAGGCAGAAAGCCTTGAGCGATTCATAAACGATAATTTTTCCGGCGGGGAAGTCTGGCTTTCAGACCATTACTTGTTCAAGGAAAATATATTAAGACTAAAGAGGACAGATTTCAGGAAATTAAAAATAGTCTCGCTTGAAAGCATTGGCCTGGAGGGAAGAAGTTATTATGATTCTGTCGGAGCGCTGAGAGACATGGTGCAAAGCCATTTCCTCAACATTGCCTTCAAGCTTGCAGGGAAAATAAGGCCCGATAAAATAAAGGTCCTGAAATTTGAAAGGATGCAATACCTGGATTATGCGCAAGAATTGGGGAAGAGCTCAGGCACAGAAACCCTCGTAAAACTCAAAATAAAGGCCGGTGGCAAAGAGTTTGAATTCATCACAGGAAAAGCCTTTGACAAAAAGGTTTCATTCATGGAAATTGATAAAAAGCGCATAGATCTTGAAGACAAAAACAACCCCTACAAGACTTTATTTTCAGATTTCCTTGATGGCAGAATGGAAAACTTTCCCGAAATCAGCAATGCGCTCCTTGCATGGAGAATAATTGAAAGGGTAGAATCATCAAAGCCCAAGCCAAAACTTGAATTATACAGAAAAGGAATTTCCGGAGACGAGCTTATTTCTTCCTAGAAATTTTTCTTCTTATGTCTGCCCTTTACTACAAAAATTGCAACTACAACCACTATTGCTGCAAACACAATCCCCGTTATTCCCCATGG
>JAGWGZ010000012.1 GCA_028867075.1 Nanobdellota archaeon
GCAAAATCAATTCCCTCTGAAGCACTGGTTCCCATCTGCTCTCCGCTCTGAAAACTAAGATTCAGGGCATAAGAACAGATATTTGCAACCAAACCGCCCTGGCAGGATGCGGGACTCTGCCCGGCGATTGCATTAAGAATTTTATCACTTACATTAACCATCTGGAAAGCAAACATCACGCTCTTGCATGGTGAGAATAGAACAACATAAGATGAATTCTCTCTTCCGGTGGTTCCGTTTTCAGCCACGACTCCAAGAACAGTCACATTTCCGGGAGAATAAACTGCTTCAGGTTGATTAGTGTTAAGGTAGATATGGTCTGCCTGATCGGGCAAAACATGCTCACCATTCATATGCCCCATTGCTTCAATGCCTGTCAGCTGATTGACATTTATCGGGGAATAATCAAGAAGTTCTGTCCCGGAACAATCGGGCAAAGAGCCCGCATTTGCATTTATTCCATCGCCTAAATTGGCAATCTGCTGCCCCTGACTCCCGTAGTTATTTTGATTTGAATAGCCTTGCGAACCGGGGGAGTAGCCTGAGTTGTTAAGTGCAGAATTTTGCGTATAGCCGGGATAATTTTGGGCGTTCAGATTTCCATGATTGTATCTTGATGCTAGTTGATAAATCCCGATGCTTAAAAGAACAACTAAGATAACAGAAGCAACAATAATGATCGTCAAAGTTCTGCTTTTCATTTTCACCCTTTTGTTTCTTAACAATAGTTTAAGCTATTTTTAAATCTTTACAGCTAAA
This sequence comes from Nanobdellota archaeon, assembly GCA_028867075.1. GTDB lineage: Archaea > Nanobdellota > Nanobdellia > Pacearchaeales > GW2011-AR1 > JAKLIN01. The sequence continues at coordinate 760 of JAGWGZ010000012.1, forward strand.
AATAAATTTTAATTTTCTGGATATTCTCCGTATAATTCACAGTATTGATCTTTAAATTCCGAGATGGTTAATCCCGAGAAATTCGCCATTTGCCACATTCCGGCTCTCCCGTGTTTTATCCACGGCGCCCAACCTTGACCCCTGGATTTGTCTAATCTACTTCCCAGGTCATCTTCATGACGATAGTACAAGCTAACGCGCGAATCTTCATTGTTGTATCCGTAAAAAATTTCTTCTGAACTTCCATTGGTATATCTTACTACAATATTGTCGCCGGCTAATGCTTCAACCCTGGCGAGTTTTCGTCCACCCTGAGTTGGTTTTGCATGAACATCCCCCTCGCCCCTCACAAAAGCCACCCAATCAGTCGGATTTTTAATCATGTCAAGATTAATTTTGACCCAATCTCTAGAATTTTCACCTCTATTTTCAATAAGCATTAAGAGAAATTCTTTCATACTATTATAAAATTTATTATCTTTCAGTATCATGTTTTGCCTTTATCAATACTTTTAAATAATCCCGCTCTATCGTACATTCATGGATAAAGAGATAGGAAAAATAAACCGCGGAGAGTTCCAGGGAACAGCCACAGACATAATAGTCGCTGTAAGGGAATACAATGGGAAAGTCGGGGTAGATATAAGGGAATATGCAACAAGTGACAAATATTCAGGGCCTACAAAAAAAGGGCTGAGGATTCCGGCAGAACATTTCTCTGAATTCAAGAGGATGATTAATTCCATAACTGAAAAGGATCTTGTCCCTGATTCATCAGGAAATAACGAAAAAGAAGGAAACCATCAGGAAACTTTCAATTCAAAAAAGTTCAGAGTTGAAAAACCCGGCTCAGGTGACATGAACGAACTGCCGGATTACTGAGTGTATATTATAATAAATAAATTCTTAAATATAACTTTTCTCCAGAATTATTATGCCAAAATACGAATATCTCTTTGTAAAAGATAAAATCTTTGACACTACTTTAGATAGCAGTTCTAATCCAAATAAAAGAAGAGATAAGCAAATATTGGAAAGATTAGCAGAAGAGAGAGTATATAATTTTGATGAGTTGATAAGTATCTTAGAAACAGCTCATTGTTACCTTGAAACTGATATTACTCACTTAAATCTTAGAAATTTAGGTTTACCTTTTACTATCTCACAGTTACCTGTTCAATATGAATGGTATCCGAAAGCTCTCAAGGACAGGTATATTAAAATTGGTGTAGCCCGAGCAGTAGAAATATAATTTTTCAAAAGATTTAAAATCCGGATTCTTTTATTTGGTCTATGAAGATTAAAAAGAGAAGCCTTGCAACATTTCTCATGATTCTCGGAGTGATTGTACTTGCAGGAATAATAATTTACATGCAGGCAAGAAACTTAAGTGGTTCATCAGTATCAGCAGACCTCGCAAGATGTATCGGGCAGCATTCTGCAATCTATGTCCAGCTTGGCTGTTCTCACTGCGCAGACCAGGAAGCAATGTTCGGAGGCAGTTGGAAATACATGAATTCAACTGATTGCTATTACAACCCACAGGAATGCAATCTTGCGGGGATACAATACACGCCCACATGGATTATAAACAACACACGCTATGTTGGCGTTCAGTCTGTTGATGAATTAAAAAATCTTACAGGTTGCTGATACTAAGATGATTGACACTTCCATAACAGCCCTGGCTCTGAAAATAACCCCTCTCGCACTTGCAGATTCTGTAAATCCGTGCGCATTCGCTGTCCTCACAATGGTTTTGATTTCAATCCTGATTAACAATCCCGGCAAGAAAAGGAAAGTCCTTTTCGGCGGGCTGGCTTTCACTCTCGCAGTCTTCATTGGATATTTGTTCTATGGCTTGATTCTCACGCAATTCTTCAGCGCTTTTTCAGCTCTCCTGAGGACAAATGCAATTTATTTCTATGATGCCCTTGCGATAATCTCTATGATAATCGGTGTGCTGAACATAAAGGAATTTTTCAATTATAAAAGAGGCGAGTTTGCAACAGAGATGCCGATGTCTTTCCGCCCGAGACTAAAAAGGATAATAGAAAGGGTCACCTCTCCGGGAGGCGCATTTATAATCGGATTTATTGTAACGCTTTTCCTTCTTCCCTGCACAATCGGGCCGTATATTGTTGCGTCAGGACTTTTATCCCAGCTCGGTCTTTTTGGGGCAATCCCATGGCTGATGTATTATGATTTAATCTTCATTCTGCCTATGCTGGTAATAGTCGGGTTAATCTGCTGGGGCCTGACAAAGGTGGAAGATGTTTCAAAATGGAAAGACAGGAACATAAAAGTTTTGCATTTGATTGCGGGAATTCTTCTTTTCCTGGTGGGAATAGCTATCTTAATAGGCTGGCTGTAAGGAATTGAGATAAGGAATAATTTTTCCGAGGATTAACCTTGATGCCTCTGCCCAATCGCCTTTATCAGCATAATCTGTAGCCCCTGCCTTAATCGCATCCTCTTTTGTCAATTCATAGCTTATCATGAATATTGGTGTTATCTTGTCAAATTCTCTTATAATGGGCAAAGACTCAATACCTTCCATTTTCCCTTCTCCAAAACCATTGTCAAAAATAGCCGCATCATATCTAAAACTATGCATTCTGTCTATAGCATCTTCTGCACTAATGCATGTATAAACAGACAGGTCTTTTACGGGTGAAAGCAATATTTTGTATGCTTCAACTGTTCCTGCATCATCTTCTGCTATGATGATTGACTTTGCCATTTCTCCAGAATCCTCTCAATTATCCCTGTTTATAAGTTTTTAAACTATTTCCTTCTTTATTTTTCATGGAGCAGAAAAGAATACGCCAGCCGATAGTGACTGTCTGCGGACACGTGGATCACGGAAAAACATCTTTGCTTGACAGGATTAGACAGAGCTCTGTCCAGAAAACAGAAGCGGGCGGCATAACACAGAAGATTTCATTCACGCTTTATCCGATGGAAATGCTGAGGAACGCCTGCCCCCTTATTGAAAAAACAGGAATAAAACTTGACATCCCGGGATTTTTGTTTATTGACACCCCGGGACATGCGGCATTCACTAACTTAAGAAAAAGAGGCGGAAGCCTGGCTGATCTGGCAATTCTTGTCATAGACATAAATGAAGGCATAAAACCGCAGACAGCAGAAGTAATCCAGATTTTGAAATACAACAAAACTCCGTTCATAATAGCCCTAAACAAAATAGACAACATCTCCGGCTGGAGAAACCCAAAAAGCAGGGATGTAGGGCTTAAAGAGAATATTGAGTCGCAGCCAATTAATATCAGGCAGAATTTTGATGAGAAATATCTGACTCTCGTGGCAGCGCTGAACAGCTACAACCTTGATGCAGATTTGTTTTACAATATTTCTGATTTCACAAAAAAGATTGCGCTCATTCCGTGCTCTGCAAGAACGGGCGAGGGAATCCAGGAAATCATATTGATGCTCTGCGGACTGAGCCAGAAATATCTGCAGGACAGGCTGGAACTTGGAAAAAGAGCGCGCGGAGTTGTCCTGGAGATAAAAAAGGAAAAAGAGATGAATTACATGGAAGCAATACTTTATGACGGAAAACTATCAAAGAAAGATGAGATTGCGCTGGCAGACATTAACGGAAAAGCTATCATTACAAAAATACGGGTTTTAGAAGAGATTCAGCCATTAAGCTCAAAGTTTACCTCGCGTGAGGAAGTCTCAGCAGCAACAGGATTAAGGTTGCAGTTAATAGACAAGGCAGACATCCTTCCGGGAATGCCGTTCATAGAATACAATAATGATAAAGAAGAAATTGAGAAAACATTCAAAAAAGAAATTTCTGAAAACATAAAGACAGACGGCCATGGAATAATAGCAAAGGCAGACTCTCTGGGAAGCCTCGAGGCTCTTCTTGTTCTTTTAAGGCAAAATAACATCCCCATAGTAAAAGCAGGAATCGGAAAGATAAGCAAAACAGACGTCATATCTGCAAAGGCAAATCTTGAAATAAACGAGATAGATGCCGTGATTGCGGGCTTCAATGTTTCAATAGACGAAGATGCCAAGCCTCTGTTAAGTTCCGCAATAAAAGTGATAACTGACGATGTTGTCTATAAGCTCATAGAAAATCTCTCAGACTTCAGGGCAGAGAAGTTGAGGGAAATTGAAAAAAATCGCCTAATGCAGCTTGCTTCCCTTTGCAAGATAAAAATTCTTCCGCAATATGTTTTCAGGAACACAAATCCGGCAATATTCGGGGTCAGGGTTGAGGGCGGAAGATTGGTTCAGGGAATAAACTTCATAGATTCGAGAGGGGAAAAAGTTGGAAGAATAAAAAATATTCAGCATGAAAAAAACTCTGTAAATGAGGCCATTGAGGGAATGGAAGTCGCTGTCTCAATGCCCGGAATAAATTTCGAGAGGCGAATGAAAGACGTCGATTCATTATACTCGGACATTTCGGAAACGCAGTTCAGAAATTTTAAAAAAAATAAAGATTTGCTTTCGCAAAAAGAAATCTCTGTCCTTCAGGAGATTGCATCAATAAAAAGAGCTGAAAACACCGAGTGGGGAAAGTGACTAATTCCTTTCCTTGATAAAATCTTTTATCAAAGCGACAATTTCTTTCTGCTTATTTGGAAGGAATGAAATTGAGCCTGCATTTTTATGCCCGCCACCCTCAACAAAAGCATCCGGAAGTTTCCTGTTCAGGAAATTAATAAGCTCATGAACAGAGAAATTTGACTCATCTGTTGCCCTGATTGTTGCAGAGGTTTCAAGAACGCCGATTGTAACCAGGTTGCTGACTTTCTTTTCCTCCTGGAGAGAATCATGAACCATTCCGACGATTCTGCCGGGCTTCGGGAAGAAGCCAAATCCCGGGAAGAATTCCTCAAAGTATAGCAACTGAAGATTTACCTTGCTGATCTTTTCAAGCTTTGCATTTGCCTTGCCGATTTTCAGGCCCTTCTTGTCAAGTTCCCTGATAAACGGAGCAAGAAGGGAGACAAGCTCTTTCTGTTTGCCCCGCGGCTCGCCAAACAAAACTTCAATATACTCCCTTACTTCCATGAATCTTACTTTTGATGAAATATAATCAATAACAAGAGCTATATCGGACAGAAGCTCTTTGCTGTACCCTTCTTTTTTCGCAATCTCAAGATAATCTTCCATCGTCCCGGGATTTCCGATATCTATCCTGTCAGCGAAACCGGCCATTGCGGGAATTTGGCTTATGTTCCTGACTTCAGGGTTTATGAATCTTGCAAGCTCTGTGCACAACATCCCCGCCGAAAATCTTGCCCCATCTTCTCCGACAAGGAAAGGGTTAACATGAACAAGAACATTCTCTGATATTACATCTTTCTCAAAAAAGTGATGGTCAACAACAATGAAATCAGCGCCATGAATCTTTCCCTGCTTTATCGCCATCAAATCTTCGGGAGATGAACCATTGTCAGCTATTACAATGAGAGGCATCTTGTTTGAAAACTTCGCGACATTTCTCAATGATGTTGCAGTATCTCTTATAGAATCATCAATCTCATAAAAAGGCGCCCCGCATGGCGCTCTTGTAAAAAATTCCCATCCTGATTTTTCAGAGCCATGCTGTTTCTCTATTAAAGGAAGTATCGCCCTTTCCAGCGCAAAGCCTGAACTGTAACCGTCTGCATCGTTATGGTGGCGGACAATAATCGGCCTATCCTGTATGACTGCAAGCCTTATCTGCGTGGCAGCCTTGATGAAATAATCCCTCAGTTTGTGGAGAATCTGGCTTTCAACAAGGAATTTAGGAGGGGTGACTTTTGCCTTTTCAGTTTCAACTTGGCTCATGAATCTCAAAAATTCTGCGTTCTCTGAGTCATTAAGCTTCCTTATCTCCTGAATCTCGCCTTCTGTCTCTCCGTTAAATTCCCCGAGCTTTATCTTTGCATTTATGCAGTCTCCTTCTTCAATTTCAGGATAAGCCCTCGCGCCGGGCCCGATAAATCCTTTCAGCTGAAGCGTTCCTGTCCCGTCAGAAACTGCAAAAACAGTCGGCCCTGCTGTCAGAATGACCCTGTTGACTCTTCCGGTGATTTCAAAGTTTCCCTCTGAGGAAAAGATTATTTCTTCTATCCTTTTCTTTGAGAAAGAAATAGGCCTGAAATTTTCCTTCCTGTGAAAATCTTTTTTTCCGAATTTTCTGTTGTTCATGACAAATATAAAAATAGCCCTGTTAAAAACCTTTGTTTCTGTTCAGAAAACTTTTTTAACTGGATTTATGGGTATTTTTCATGGTTTACAGAAGAGCAGAAGTATTCAGCGGTGGTGGCGGAAAGGGATTTTACTATCTTGGGCATATGAGGGCAAAAAGAGACTTGAAATTGACAGATAGGGATCTTGGGGATGTAAGCTGGAAATTGGGCGTCTCTGTCGGCGGATATGCTGCTGCGGCAAGCTCCCTTGGGCTTTCGCCTGAAGAGGCAGGTTCTTTTATTGAAGCTAAAATGAACATCATCAAAAAAGCATTTCGACCGGATTATTCTCTTATTGCGCACTATGTCTGCCGAAGCATAGGAGAATTTATTGCAAGGAAGAATCATAGCGGAGAAAACGGAAATCATGATTATAGCAATGATGAAATCTCAAGGGTTGGTTTCTTTAGTTCTGAGAGACTGGAAAGGATTGCAAGGGAACTTGTAGGAGAAAAGAAATTCAAGGATCTTCCGGACCTTAACCTGCTGGTTACAGAGTGGGGAAGTTTCCAGTCAATTCTGCTGAACAGCGAGACATGCCCGGATGCCCCCGTTTACAAGGGGCTTGCAGCCACTTCAAGCTATGATTTTGTCTCTCCAGTTATCATAGACGTCAATGGAAAGAAAAAGATTTGCGCCGATGGCGGAATGTCCAATAATATGCCCCTGAATCTGGCATTATCAGTAGGTTCAATAAATGAAATCGTTTGCGTGGACCTGCTTCATGCCTCTTCCTTAAATAAAGTTCCGTTCACGCTAAATCCTTTAAAGAATTTCACCCTTGAAAAAATGTTTTCAGGAGTTCAAAGAACAAGAGGGCTATTCGAGTTCGGGCTTGGATTGGATTATGACGAGGTTGTTAAGAGAAAGATGATAAAAATAGAGCGGGATGGTGCAGTCAAGAAAGTGCTTTACTTAACACCAAACATACACTACAGCAGAACATTTCACGCTGATACGGAAAACTTTCAGGAACTGGCTGAGATGGGGTATAAAGAATCTCTTGAAATCCTGGCTGAATTCGAGAAATTCAAGGCTGCATAATCTTTAAAAACCAAATTTTCAATTAAGTATAATGGTCGCGGGAGATTGCAAAAACCCGCTGGCAATGTCACATGGTATTCAAAATAAATTTATCTGAAAAAAACGGAAAGACATTCAAGCTAGAATCAGAAGCAGAGGGGCTTATTGGAAAATCCCTTCATGATAAGATCCTGGGAAATGAAATCTCTCCTGAACTCGCAGGATATGAATTTGAAATAACAGGCGCAAGCGACATTGCTGGTTTCCCTTCTGTGGAAGAAGTTGAGGGAATCGGACTGAAAAAGATACTCCTGAAATTCGGCAGGGGACTGAAAAAAAGGCCTAAGAAGGAAGGAAAAAAGAAACGCTCTGACAACAGGCCAAAGGGATTCAAGCTGAGGAAGACAGTGAGGGGGAAAACCCTGTCGCAGTCTGTTGTTCAGATAAACATGAAAGTCCTTAAAGAAGGGAACAAAAAATTAGCAGAAGTTTTCCCGGAACAAAACAAGGCTCCTGAAAAACCAGCTGAACCTGTCACAGTTCAAGAAGGGACAAAAACAGAATAATCTTTTGTAGTTCATACATAATACATCCAAACTCTTAAAAACTAGTCCTGTTAAATAATTTAATAGAAATCATGGAAGACTTGCCGTCATTAAACATCGGAATCGTGGGCCATATAGACCATGGAAAGACAACCTTGCTTAGAAAGCTCACCGGCAAAAACACAGACACACACTCTGAAGAGCTGAAAAGGGGAATAACAATAAAGCTTGGCTATGCCGATACTGTAATCTACAAAGATAATGGAAGTTATAACACCCAAAAAAAAGGAAAACCTGTGAGATATGTGAGTTTCATTGATGCGCCGGGGCATGAGATGCTCATGGCAACAATGCTTTCAGGGGCTGCAATAATTGACGCTGCAATTCTTGTGATAGCTGCAAATGAAGGAATAAAGCCGCAGACAAAAGAACACTTCATGGTGTTGCTTGCAAAGAAAATAAAGAATCTCATAATTGTCCAGAACAAGATTGACCTCGTAAGCAAAGAACGGGTTCTTGAGAGTTACAGGGAAATAAAAAATTTCATCAAAGGAACTCCTGTTGAAAATGCGCCCATCATACCGGTCTCCGCCCAGCAGGAGATAAATATAGGCAAGCTTCTTGAAGAAATCTGCAGCCTGGAAATTCCGGAAAGGGACACAGGTTCAGAGCCGATTTTTCTTGTTGCGCGAAGCTTTGACATAAACCGCCCGGGAATTGAGATAAAAAATATGAGGGGCGGCGTTTTAGGCGGGATATTAAAACAGGGGAAGATTAAAATTGGCGAAGAGATTGAAATAAAACCCGGACTAAGTATTAAAAAAGCAAATCAAAAAGCATACCAGACTCTGACTGCAAAAATCCTGTCTCTTCATAAAGGAAACGAACCTGTAACAGAAGCAATTCCGGGAACAAGCATAGCCATTGAAACCTCTCTTGACCCTTCTCTGACAAAAGCAGATTCGCTTACAGGTTGCCTCGTTTCAAGAAAAGGATTTCTTCCCGATATAACTCACAGCCTGAAGATTAACTATTCGCTTTTCAGGGAAGTTCTTGGAATTGCGGAAAACCTGAAGATAGACCCAATAAAAACGAAAGAAATGCTGATGCTCAGCGTGAATACGACAATAACAGTGGGGATTGTTGAAAGAATAAAGGGAAATGAGATTGAACTCTCACTGAATATCCCCATAATTGCGCTGAAGGGAAGCAATGCAGGCATAGCAAGAAATCTCAGCGGACACTGGCGCCTGATCGGCTTCGGAGAGATAATATAGTCCCTCCCCGGAATAATTAATTTTATAATCCAGGTTATTTTTTGCAGTTAATGGAGCAAAAAGACGTGAAGGTTTATTCCCATTCAAGGTTGAGTTCTTTTGAACAATGCAGGCTCAAGTATAAATTCCAGTATATCGACAAAATCATCCCTGAAATAGAGAAGACAGTTGAGGCACACCTCGGAAGCATCGTCCACAAAACATTAGAATGGCTTTATTCCGAAGTAAAGGAAAAAAGAATTCCAAGTATGGACGAGATGATTGTCTATTATTCAAAAAGCTGGATTGAAGAATACAGCCCGGAACTTATTGAAAACAACGGAAGAGATGAAAAACATTATTTCAACAAAGGAGTCCAATACCTGCTTGACTACTACAACCGATACCGGCCTTTTGATGACAACACTCTTGAAGTTGAGAAAGAAATCTTCATTGACCTGGATGAAAAGGGGGAATTCAAAATTCGCGGCTTCATTGACCGACTTGCTTACAATCTGAAAACAGGAGAATATGAAATCCACGACTATAAAACTTCAAACACAATGCCGAAGCAGGAAAAAATCGAAAGCGACAGGCAGCTCGCTCTTTATTCAATCGCGGTGAAAGAAATGTTCGGCAAAGACAAGGGAGTAAGGTTAATCTGGCACTATCTTTTCTTCAACAAAAGGATAGAGTCTAAAAGGACAGAGGAACAGCTTGACCGGCTGAAAAAAGAAACTCTTGAATTAATCAGGGCAATTGAGAGAACAACCGAATTTCCACCCAACAAATCCCACCTTTGCAACTGGTGCGCTTACAAACCAATCTGCCCGGCATGGAAAAATGAAGATCTGATTCCAAAGAAACCAAGATGGGAAAAGCAGGAAAAGCTGTTTTAGCCAGGAGCGCACCATAAAAAGAAAGGTATCTCTTTCTTAGGCATCAAGCTAAGTTATCTTTTTTCCTTCTCCATGCCTTTATTACAAGTAAAACTAAAAGAAGTGTCAAAAGGAAAACGCTTGAAATCCAGATTTTATCAGCTGAAAGACCTCTCTTCACTGCAGACCCTGTCAACGAGAGAACTTTTTTTATGGGATTAGGATCGCTCACGTCCAGCAAAATCCATGTTCCGATACCATAAGAAGAATTTTCAAGCCGATACAGAAGCGCGCCATAGTATGTTCCGCTTTGTTTTGACACTATGCAGATTTGATGCCTCCCTGAAACAGTTGTCTCCGGAAAAGAAGCACTGATCCCCAATGATTCAGAGGTCAGATTGTATTTTCCCAGATTATTGCTCAAGGTTTTGCTCCAGCCCACTTTTCCATAAAGAGTCTCGCCTTCATTCCCGAACAAAGAAAAGTTTTGGCAGGACATGCTGTCTCTTTCAGCTGAAAAATGAAGTTTCTCCGGGGAAATTCCTATGCTTGCCGCAGAGCAGGGCAAGAATGAAAACAAAAAAATCAAGATGGCAAAGACCGGATAGCAAACATTCATCTTATTGCTCTGGCATTATCCAGAAAACAATATCTGTTGAAACAGTTAAATTGGAATCTATCTGATTGCCATATTTTTGGAGATTCAATCTGAGACAGGCATAATCAGTGCGTTGCCCTCCGAAAACATCCGGTTTGTCTATAGAAAGGAAAGAGTTGCTTATATTTGAATAATAAGACATGTTATGCCATCCTGACGAAGATGATGTTGAACATGACGCCGTATTAAATTCTAGATAATTAAAAGCGTCGCTTGAATTATTCTCCAAAACTGGATGTATCTCTATATCAAAATTTCCCGTATTATTAAAGCTCAAATTTGCATAATTCGTGCTGTATCCTTTTGTTATATTTCCAAGATCAATCACATCGGGCGAAATTTCAACTCTGGCGACAGGTTCAATGAGGTTGACAGAGACAGTTATTGTTGAGTTATAATAATCGTCCGCATCTAAAGAAGGCATTGCAGAAAAAAAGATGAGCGGAACAAAGATCAATGCAGCAAAGACCTTGCTCAAGCGCATGTTATATAGTGTAATATAGTATATTTAAACATATCTGTTAAATTGCGCTATTCTCCCAACGGAACTATTCAGACAGGCCATTGCCGTTGGCGAGTTCATGGATCTTCACTAAGTCTGTAACCAAGTCGCCTTCCTGCAATTTTACGATTCTTACGCCCTGGGTAGCACGTCCCATTACCCTGATATTCTCAAGGTTTGTCCTGATGACCATTCCCTTAGCAGTTGTTATGATGATGTTATCTTCGGGATTTATTGAAACAGTATTCACAACATCGCCTGTTTTTTCTGATATCTTAAGGTTGATGACACCCTTGCCCCCTCTTGAAGTTTTCCTGTAATCCTCTACAGCTGTCCTCTTTCCGTAACCTTTTTCAGTAATCGTCAGAACTTCCTTCGTTCTCAGGATCTCCAGGCTCATAACCGCATCATCTTTTTCCAGCCGGATGCCTGTCACGCCATAACTCGCTCTTCCCATTGCACGAACATCATCGCTGTTGAATCTTATGGCCTGGCCTTTCTTGGTCGCAAGCAGAACTTCTTCTCCTGATTTTATTATTTGCGCATCAATCAGAATATCGGAATTGTCGGGCGGTATGTTGATCGCCCTTATCCCCGAAACGCGCGGCTTTGAAAAGTTTGAAAGGGAAATCTTTTTTACAAATCCTTTCCTCGTCACCATGAAAAGATAGTCTGTGAAGTCATTTACAGAGATTATGTTTGTTATGTTCTCGTCTCTCAATCCTATGAGGTTTATGAGAGCCTTTCCCTTGCTGTACCTGTCAGCCTCGGGAATTTCATAGGCTTTCAAAAACAAGACCCTGCCTTTCGTCGTGAAGAACATGAGGTAATCATGCGTTGAGCAGGTTATTATCTGCTTGACGAAATCCCCTGTCGCCAATCCTGAGCCGGTAACTCCTTTCCCACCCCTCTTTTGCTCTTTGTAAGTATTCAGGTCAATTCTCTTGCAATACCCTTTTTCAGTAACGCTCACTATGACCTCCTTTTTCTGTACGAGGTCTTTTTCCGCAATTTCATTTATTCTTTTAACAACCTGCGTCTTCCTCTCATCACCATACTTGTCTTTCAAAGACCTGACCTCTTTTATTATTATTTTCAGAACTTCTTTTATGTCTCCGAGAATCTTTTCAAATTCAGCAATGTCCTTTTTCAGTTTTTCATTTTCCTCTTTGAGCTTGTCCTGTTCAAGCGCAGTCAGTTGCCTTAACCTTGTCTCAAGAATAGCCTCTGCCTGCCTTTTCGTAAACTTGAATTTCTTAATCAGGTTTTCAGCAGCTTCTTCCCGCGATTTCTTTATAATGGAAATAATTTCATCAAGATTCCTTAGCGCGATCAGCAGCCCTTCAACAATCTCAAGCCTCTCCCGGGATTTTCTCAGGTCATATTCTGTTCTTGCAGTGATAATTTTCTTCCTGTATTTGACATACTCTTCTATTATCTGCTTAAGATTCAAAACTCTCGGTTGCGTTCCGATAAGTGCCAGGAAGTTGGCATTGAAAGAATCCTGCAGTCGGGTATATTTGTACAAAGTGTTATTGATATATTTTGCATTCGTGCCTTTCTTCAGTTCAAGAACTATCCTTATCTTTCCCTTTGAGGATTCGTCCCTTAAATCAGAAATTCCGATAAGCTTTTTGTTTTGAATCAGGCCTGCAATCTGCTCCACAAGGATAGATTTGTTCAGCATATAGGGAATCTCAGTTATCACAATTTTCTCTTTCCCTTTTGATTCTTCTGTTGCGACCTTTCCCCTTAAAATAAGCCGGCCTTTTCCTCTCCTGTAAAGGTCAACAATGTCTCCAGAAACAACACCGCCGGTGGGGAAATCAGGACCCGTAACAATCTCTGCAAGTTGTTCTATTGAAATCTCTGGATTTTTGATGTACTCTATAATTGCATCGCAGATTTCAGAAAGATTGTGGGGCGGGATGTTGGTCGCCATTCCGACGGCAATTCCTGATGCACCGTTGATTATAAGATTCGGAATCTTTGCTGGAAGAAGTTCAGGTTCTTTCAGGGAGTTATCAAAATTGGGGGTGAATCTCACTGTCTCCTTGTCAATATCTTCAATCATTTCATTGGAGATTTGCGCCATCTTTGCCTCGGTATAACGCATAGCAGCAGGCGGGTCCCCGTCGACGCTTCCGAAATTCCCCTGACCAAAGACAAGAGGATATCTCAGGGAAAATTTCTGCGCCATTCTCACAAGGGCATCATAAACAGCAACATCTCCGTGAGGATGGTACTTACCCAAAACATCTCCGACAATTCTGGCTGATTTCTTTGTCTGTTTATTTGACTGCAAACCGAGAAGATTCATTGAGTAAAGAATTCTTCTCTGCACCGGTTTCAGGCCATCTTCAACGCTTGGAAGCGCACGGGCGACAATAACTGACATCGCATAATCAAGGTAAGACTTCTTAACCTCCTCTGCAATTTCAGTATTGATTATTCCTTTTTCATCTGCCTGTCTTTTCTCTGTTTCTTTTCCAGTCATCTCCTCGTCAGTTTCGGCGGTCTCCTCATCTTCCATGCCCTCATCTATCTCTTCCTGCTCCTCAGCAGTTTCTTCATTCTCTTCGTCATTCATTTCTTCATCAAAATCCTCCGGCATTATGCAACCTCCTCTAATTTGACTTCACCAAGAAGGCGAATTAGTTGTTGTCGTTTCATGCGACATCAACCCCTTTAGTGTCAAGATATTTCATGAATTCCTCCTCACTCAATTCTTCTTCATTAACATTTTGCCCCTTCCATCCGCATTTTCTGCATTCCCATTCTCCCCTGTTTTTTCCCTCTTCCTCGCCAAGAACAACCGCGACATTATCGCTCCCGCATTTTGGGCATCTGCGCAGCTTGAAGGTCTTTCCTTTTTCCTTTTTATTATTCTTGGAGGTGCGGAACCTCTGGTTCTTCTTCTCGTATTCTTCTTTGGAATCAAATCCTTCCCTGATCCATTCCGGCGTTGATAACTTTCCCATTATGCAAAACTCCTGTTTTGTATTTGTGCTGAGACTTTAGTTTCTGTCATTATGCAAAACCCCCCTCATTCATATTAAACATCCAGCTTCGCCTCCCCAGCATTCCTTGAAATGAATTGTTTCCTTTCCTGGACATCGCTTCCCATAAGCATGGTAAAAACATGATCAGCTTCAACAGCATCTTCAATAAAGATTTTTTTCAGCCTTCGTGTCTTCGGGTTCATCGTCGTGTCCCAGAGCTGGGTGGG
>JAGWGZ010000013.1 GCA_028867075.1 Nanobdellota archaeon
GGAAATATTGCCCAGGGACAGTATTATTTTGAAGCTGTTGCTAGCGATAGTGGAAGCACGATGTGGAGCAATGACAGCGTAAATTCAGGAATGAATCAGACACTTCAGGTATATCCGCAAAAAGTAAACTGCAATATCGTCGGTGCAAATCCGGCATTATATAATCAGACGAGCAGCTATTACTCAGGTACAAATCCAACAATCTCGGAAATATCTGCGACATGCACATCTGATCCATGCGGGGCAGCACAATCTATTTTTAATTCTGAAAGCAAAACAAACCCCACACAATGGGACTATGGACTGCAATGGACACCTTTAGGAAGCTCCGCAGGCATGTGTGAATATTGGGAGGGACAGAGTACAAGCCCCACAACGCCAAGTTGTGACAGCGGATATACTCTTTGTTATAATTCTGCCTCAAGCACAAACCAACCATATTTCTGTTCTAATGGAGGTACATGCCCTCTTGACGCCAACCAGAATCCGATGAACCCACCGACATTATATGATTCAAGCGGAAACCCCACATGCATTGTCGGTTCTGGCTGTGTAAACCCGATATGTACGACAGGAAGCCAGGACAGTTGCGTCAGCACAGCCTCATGCAGCAAAACAACAAGCGGCGGATTATGCCTTTCAAATTCAGTAGTGTCAGAACAACCCGGCACGACAGAGACCGCCGGAAACACAGTAATGGCATTTAGTTCAGATGGAGTAAACATCGGAGTCACTCTTCCTTCAGGTTCCAGTTATGTAACAGGCGGAGTAACTAATTCACTTTCAAATGGCGGAACAGTCAAGATGACCATCTCAAATACTGCAATTGCGGTTCAGTTGACCCCTGCAGGAGGATCTGCGATTCCTTTATCTTCCGGCACAGTAGTTAACACTCCGGATTCTGTAAGCGTAAATGTTGGCACATCAGCAGTCACTTCTTATTTCCCGATAGGAACAGTCACAACTGTTTCCGGAGGAGCAAGCACGACTTCAACAACTATGCTTACAAAAACTATCAATGTCAACAGTGCACTCTCGGTGGCATCAAGTGTTAATGTAAATGCAGGGGGAACTTCAACAACTTCAATAAGCGGTGGAAGTGGAAGTTATAGCATTTCCACACAGCCGAACTCTGCTTATGCAACTGCTTCAATATCAGGAAGTACACTTACTATAAACGGTGTTGCTGCAGGCACAACCAGCCTTGTTGTTAGCGATGGAAGCCAGACTGCTACTATAAGTATTACTGTTCAATCAAGCGGAGGCAGCAATACAATACACATCACAGTCACTCCGACAGTAACTCCTGTGAATCAGGCATCAGAAGGTACAACTCTCTGCATGGATAGCACAACAGGAGCGCTTGTTTCATTTGCAGGAACATCATGCCCTTCCGGAACCACTAATGCACCAGGGAGCTGCGCGTCTTCCAACCCTTCCAGTTCTACTTGCGCTTCCGGATTGCAGTGCACTACTTCGGGAACAGGCGGATACTGTTATAATCCTTCAAGAACCTCCGGAAAGTGTATTTATCATACAACAAATACCGGAAGTTCGTGCACTGACGGATTTTTGAATTACACATGGACAACAAGCTGGACCGAAACAGGAACAAGACCTTCATGGTGCCCCTCAGGAATACAATCAATGGTGATATCATGCCCTGCAAATATTCCTCTGCCATTTTTCAATGTTTACAATGCTATAGAAGTGATCATTCTTGTTGCACTTGTTTACACTGCAATAATTTTTGCAAAGAAGAGGCAGCATAAAGGGGCAATACACAATTCTTCAAAAAAGAAGAAATAAAACCTAAAAGAATTATCTCTTTTTCTCAAATGATAAAATAGCATCCGCAGTTGAAGAGAGATATAAATTTATAAAATATATTTCATTGAATGTTTCATGAATAAAAGAGCGGCGATGATATTTGGAATTTTATTCTTGGCTATTTTTTCTGGATTTGCCTCTGCAAGCGTTAACTTGGCAAACTTTTCAATAAACACAGGATATGCCCAGGGCCAGATAATAACCGGCTGGATGAATCTAAGCATAAACAATGAACCTATTAATTCAACAATCTTTTCCACGATAGATGGCTCCACATACAATCAAAATGCATCTCTTCAGGGAATCATAGCCGGTCAAGGCAATTTCAAATATCAATGCATTCCGTCTGCATGCGCATACAACTATGCGGCCAATCAGCCCGGAACAACAAGCAAATTCTTTCTTGCAAACGGCACATCAAAAACAATCGGCCTTTTGGTAACGGGCGGGACTGTCAGCGGTTTGGACAGCTTTTCATTAAATGTCACAAGCGATTCAACAGAACTTGATTCCCCTCAGTTAAGCATAACTTTCCTGAATGAGAGCTCTCCTGCATGGGCATCATATAAAGGATCCGGAACTTTCGCCGGAGAGCATTACGGATGTTATAACTCTGCTTCTGTACAATCCTATCAAATAAGGACAACCCCTTATTGTGAAACGATCAGCATACCAATTACCCCGAGGGTGATTGTGGGTGCTTATGTCGGTGGCAGCGGTTCAAGTAATCTTAATCTATCAATTTACGATGCGGCAAATTTAGCACACACGGGAAACTGCCAGATGAGTATTTCCAGCGCAGGAAGGATAAACTGCACTGCACTCGATTTCAGCAGCGGCAGTGGAATGAATTTTTCTGTTGCAAAGCAGGGGAATTTTTACATATGCATAAATGACCCCTCAAATATAGGAAATTACTGGATAAACGGAACGCAATCCACATCATCATGCGGATTCACAGGAACACCGACAAATCAACTCGGCACAGGCGATTTCCAGGTTTTCGCACAATGGGAGAAATTCGCCCCGGTGGGGAGTTTTATACTTAACGATACATCTATTGCAAATGCAGGACATCCTGGATACTCGGTTAGGTCAAATATGCTTTCTTATCTTAGTAATAATTACAATAATAACTGCACTGTGGGGTGTGTGCTTCCGGTAACATTTACCTCCGGGCAGAACCAAAATATAACTCTTTCAAATCTTGGAGCAGATGTTGTAGTCAGCGGATTCAGCTATTCCCTGTCAAATATTTACAATGTTACCCAGACTTCTGCACTTATGAGCACGAATGGATACCAATACCTCATATTGAACAATTCTAATTTTACAGCGATCGGAAGTTTTGGCAATCACTCGTTAAGCCTGATTTTCAATAATGGGACAAACCAGTATAACCTTTTGACAGCTAAATTTTCAATTCTGGAAATTCCAATAATCTCCTCCATCAATCCCCAGATTACAGCCGCATTAAAGCCGACTAATTTCACAGTCTCAGTAACTGTCCCGGGAGCATCAAACATAAACATAACAAAGTATACATGGAACTTTGGGGATGGGAGTGGAACACAGGTCACGACATCAAATACAACAAGCCATACTTACAATAATGTCGGGGTATTTAATCTTAGTATCAGCGCAATGAACTCTGCCGGGTTAAATTCAAGTGCGGCTTTTCAGATAACTGTGCTCGCTCCAAAAGATGCAGTGAACCAGCTGCTCACGCAGGATCTTGCAAATCTGCAGGCAGTGCAGAATCAACTTTCCAATCTTTCCTCATTTGAAAAAGAGTCTCTTGAACAGATACTAAATCTTAACCAGACTGCCGTTCTCCTCGGAAATCTGAGCTATGCAAATCAAAGCGCGACTTCTGATGACCAGTATGTCAACATACTCCAGCAATTGTTCTCCATAACCCTGCCGCAGTCCATACAAAAGACTCAAAGCGCAGATTCAATACAGTTCATACCCTCGGGAGATAACATAAATCTCGACGCCCTTAAAGCAGCAGGAGGCGGAAGTTACGATGCTTCAAGACAGAGCGATTACACTGACTCAATTGTTTCATGGGACCTGAGCAATATCAACATCAATATAAATTATGGTGAGTTTTCAGAAGTGGCCGGAAATCAATCTCTGCCAATACTGGATGTTGTTAAGGTCAATGTCGGTGCAAATCCTTCCGGAGGAAATGCATACTTAATGATTCCCTCGCTGGACAATATAATGCTCGATAAGAGTTACAATCAAGCAGGAGGGTACTATTATGTGACTCTCGGAAATACTCCCCAGACCGTGCAATTTGCAACAACCCAATCGCTTTCTCCTGTAAATCTTCCAATCTTTGTCGCCCCATCGCTGGACCAGATCACATTACAGCAAAATGCACCTACAACAAGCAACAATAAAACGACCATTCTCATAATAATGTTTGCATCAATACTCGTTGTCGGAATAATCGCATACATAGCCATAGGAAAATGGTATCAGAACAGATATGAATCCTATTTGTTCAAGGACAGAAACGACCTTTACAATATAATCAACTATATTCATGCGTCAAAGGCAAAGGGAATGAAAGACAGCGATATTGCAAGAAACCTCAGGAAATCCAAATGGAGCCAGGAACAGATATCTTATGTCATGAAAAGATATGGCGGAAAAGGCGTGGGGGTTCCGGGATTTAAGAGAGAGAAATGAAATATTTATAAATTATAAGAATAATTTCATATTATGCCGGTAAAGATTTTTAAGAATTTCTTTGGGAGAATTTTTTCAGGTATATTCAGGAACAAAAAGGAGATAAAGCTCGGATTTTACGGTCCGCCCAATGTCGGAAAGACCAGCCTGGCAAACAGGATATGCAAGGACTTTACGGGCGAAGAGATCGGAAGCGTGAGCAAGATTCCCCATGAGACAAGGAACGTCCAATTCAAGGAAAAAGTAGAGATAGAGTACAAAGGAAAGAAGATGACATTCAAACTTGTTGACACCCCGGGAATAGCCACAAAGATAGATTATGAAGAATTTCTCAAATATAAGATGAACAAGAAAGAAGCAAAAGAAAGAGCAAAAGAAGCAACGCAGGGAGTCATTGAAAGCATAAAATGGCTTGACGATATGGATATGGTTGTTGTGGTTCTTGATGCTACAGAAAATCCATATAACCAAGTCAATATAACGATCATAGGGAACCTTGTAGCAAGAAAAATCCCGGTGATTATTCTTGCAAACAAAATAGATATGAAGAAAGCAGACATAAAAAAGATAGAGATGGCTTTTCCAGAATATGATGTAATCGGGATAAGCGCAAAATACGGCAAGAATCTGGAGGAGTTTTACGAATCAATATTTAAATTATCAAAAAGAGTATGATGGAAGATAAAAAAAGAGGGATGGGAAAAAATCTTGGAAGCCTGAAGGGATTCTCAATGCAGTTCCTTCCATATTCGGAAATAAGACACCTGAACAGCGACGACAGAATAAAGAAAATTTTGGGAATTATATTAAGCAATAATATACTGGTAATCCAGGGAAAGCTTGCACCAAATGAAGAAACAAGGCTTATCGGAGACACTATGGCTATGATAGGGCACATAAAGTCTTTCAGGGGGATAGAGCTGGCTGTCATCTCGGGGAACGGGCGCGAGGGAATATTCGGGAGATTCACAAAGGGGATTGCGAATGCACTTGCCGGCGGGGATTTCAGCGCAATAACGATCATCGGACCTGCTACAATTGTCAAGGAGATAAAAAAGAATCCCAAAAAGATTGAGCTTCTTCTGAATAAGTAATTTCATATCAGTTCACCATAAGAAACTATAAATACCAAAGGCGATTTTATGAAGTATGCCACACCAGTGCGTCCATTGCGGAGAATTTTATCCTGCGGGCAGCAAGGCATTGCTTGAAGGCTGCGAAAAATGCGGAGGACATTTCTTCTTTTACGTGCGAGATGATCAAGTAATGAAGATAAGGGAGAATCCTATTGAAATTCCCGAAAAAGAGGTTGAAAAGATTGAAAAAGATATAAGGGAAATTGCGGGGATAGAAGAAGAGGATATGCCGGTTATACTGGATATAGAATCTGTCCGTGTCACGGGAGAGGGGAAATTTGAAATTGACCTTATCAAATTATTCAGTAAGAAATCGCCGGTCGTCTACAAACTTGAAGAGGGGAAATACATAATTGACATAGCCTCAACGCTAAAGCAGACGGAAGATCATGATAACGAAAACTGATTCTCAATAGGCTTATAAAGATTATTCTGCTTATGATGCAATGGCCGGAAATCTCGGGACAATTCTCAAAGAGGCGCTTCTTGAATCAAAGCCAGACACTTCTGAGATTGAAAAGATAAACAAGTATCTTAAAGAATTCATTTCAAGGGCTGAGAAATGCATTAAATCCGCAGAGATAAATGCAAGTATTTTCATCGGCGGCAGTTTTGCAAAAAAGACCCTGGTGAAAAAAGACAAGTATGATGTTGATATTTTTGTCCGGTTTGGAAAAGAATATTCTGGCAGAGACATCTCGGGAATGACGTATTCTATTCTAGAAAAACTCGGATTAAAACAAAAGATTGAGCGCATTCACGGGTCGCGCGATTATTTCAAGATAGAAATTGAGCCATGGGCTTATCTTGAGATTGTCCCTGTGCTTAATGTTTCAAAACCAAAGGATGCCGAGAATATAACGGACCTTTCATATTATCATGTAAAATACATGAAAAGAAAACTGAATGAAAGATTAAGGAACGACATAATCCTTGCAAAATCATTCTGCCATGCAAACAGAGTTTATGGCGCTGAATCACATATAAAAGGTTTTTCGGGTTATTCGCTTGAATTGCTGATCGTGCACTATAAAAGTTTCATAAAATTTGTGAGGGGGGTTGCGAAAGCAAAAGAGGAGAAGATTATCATAGACATGGAAAAACATTATTCAGGTAAAAGGCAGATCCTCATGGACATCAATTCATCAAAACTCCAGTCTCCGATTATTCTCATAGACCCCACATTTAAACAAAGAAATGCGCTCGCCACGCTTTCAAATGAAGTCTTTGAAAGGTTCAGACTGGTTTGCAAGGAATTTCTAAAGAAGCCGGACATAAAGTTCTTCAGGATAAAAGAAACGGACTTTGCTAAACTTGAAAAGTCTGCAAAGAAAAGCGGCTATGATTTTATCCTGCTTAAAATTGCAACAGATTTGCAGGAGGGGGCAATTGCGGGCAGCAAACTTCTCAAAATGCACAAACACCTGTCTGAGAGTATAGGAAAATATTTTGAAATTAAAGAGGAAGGATTCTTTTACAAAGACAAAAAAGATGCTGATTGCTTTTTCATTGCGAAAAGAAAAGAGAAGATAATTATAAGCGGCCCTCCGGAAAAAATGGGTGAAGAAGTAAAGAAATTCAGACAGAGTCATAATAGAACATTCACAAAAAAAGGGAGGATTTACGCTGAAGAAAAGATTAAATTTAATCTTAAGGAATTTTTCAGAAACTGGAAAGAAAAGAATTCAAAGATAATTAAGGACATGTATATAACTAGAATGGAAATGGGATAACACTCATTTCCCCAGGCTCAGTTCAAAAATATCAGAAAAGGCTTTTGCAAAAAATTCTGAATTTATAAGAATCGCATGCTCTTCCCCCTGAACCGCGGAAAGATAAAACAACACTTCTTTTCTGTCTTTTATGATGAACTTTGCATTTGCATCTATCCTTTTTATTTTTAGGTCGAGTGTACTCTCAAGTTCCTCTATAAGTTTCTCATCGCCAAACAATGTAATCTTTATATTAATATTTGACTTCCTCAGAGAATCCATTGCCTTTTTGAATATTTTTATTCCGGACTTTATCTCGCTTGCATCATGGCATATTATTATTTCCCTGCTTGTCTTCTCCGGAATTTCCTTAATATATCCGTAAATTGAATCTCTTCCTTTCAGAGACAGGGGCAAATCTTCTTTTTTTACGGGTTCCTCAATTCCGCTGTGATACATCTTTTCCAGCGTCACAAATTCTTCTGTTTCCCTTATGTTTGAAAGAAAATCTATTCTTTCATCTGCCTCTTTCTTAACATTTGTCTTTAATCTTTCCAGAATTCCGCGCGGCTTAACCCCCATGTACATTATCGGCTTTCCGAGCTTTTCTATTGCAAACCCTTTCTTCTCAAGAGTTTCAAGAACATCATAAGTCCTGCTTCTCGGAACGCGGGACAATTTTGCAATGTCTCCTGCAGAAGCAACTCCTTTTGAGAGCAGAGCTAACCAGACCTTGGTTTCATATATATTAAGGCCAAAGTAATCCTTAATTCGGTCAACTATTTCTGGTTTTACTAACATTTGAATTACTCCCAAAATGACTTTTCCTGATACAGAATCTTTCCCAAACATGACTTAAAGTGTTCAATAGGGGTATTAGGATGTTCTAATATCATACCCACGTACATACTGAGCAGTGTGCCTTTTAGCTCTGCATCATGGTTATAATTCTCCGAGTTATCTTCGGGGGTGCCTTGTTTATCCATAGTAATTGCTATCACATTTCTTTTATAAATCTTTCTATTTGTCACCTTTATGTAGTAATTACAACTTATCCAAATAGCAGGTAGCAAAGTCCAAGCATTGCAAAGGCTCCGGCAGAAATGAACGGCATTGCGGGGTAAAACTTCTTTTTATCCGAGAAGATGATGAGGCATGAGAGACCTAAAGCTGCGCCGAAGATTATTAAAATTGAAGCTACAGGGAACTGTATTCCGAAGAGGGTTATGAACCCGAATCTTCGCAAAACAACTCCCGCCATTATAAGGGGAAAGACAACATCCCCTCCGCCAAGAAGAGCCAGGTTAATTTTTATTCTTTTATTTTTTAAGTGAGATTTCTTTATCTTCTTCATTCTTAGACGCATTTGCTCCGATATCTCCGGTATGAGAAATCCTCCGAAGAGTCTCAATTTGTTGATTTGATACTTAGCCATCTTCTGCATTATCCCTGAATGCCAGACTGCCCAAATGTCATAAACGGAAATAATTGCAAGCAAGGCGATTGCAGCATAAACCCCTTGATTGGGATTGCTAGGATTGCTAAGCAATGCAACGAAAATTGCGGCTATGCCCGGATAAATGAGCAGCTCAGTGACATTGTGCACCACGAAATTTTGCCGATATATCTTAAAGAATGCAAGGACAGCAGAAACGGCAAGTGCAGAAATTATGAAAATCACCGCCTGTGGAAGAAACGAAATGAGAGAAACCGCGAGAGCAATTGTCACGACAATAAAGAACCATGCCCTGAGTATAAATTCCGCCTTGAATCTTGTAAGGATAAAAAACAGGGATATAGCAATCACAAATGAAAATAATATCGATGGAAAATAGCTTGTCCAGAAATTAGATTGTGGTGGAAGCGCGGGAGGCTCCAGCCCGAGAGGAAGTTGTGGAGCAGAGGTATTTTGCTGGACATCATTGACAATTACTGTTGGGGAATAATGATTTATCACATATAATCCTATTGCCTGCGTAAGGATAAACATGAAAAGGATTAGTATTGTAATTCTAAACTTGTATTTCATAACTCTGAAAAGAATAAGTTGTTTTTAAATTTTGGGCAGTTAAGCCTGCTTCTCATAATTCTTCAATGCTGATTTAATGTTCTTCAGCAGCTGGTCCATGCTTTCTTCAAGCTGTTCTTTATTCTTCGTTCCTGTGCAGACCAATTTTCCGTTGGTGAAAAGAAGGAAAGTCGCATTTGGTACGGACAGTTTGTATACCAAACCAGGAAATTGTTCGGGCTCATATTCTGTATTTTCCATTTCAAGTGCAAGAAAGTTAAGATTCAGCTTGAGGTTTATTGTCCCGGAAGCCACTATGTTTTGGACGGTTATCTTCGGCTTTGTTGTTACATTTACATTTATCTTCTTGAGCTGTTTTATAACTGCATCAATAACCTGCCTGACCTGGGCTATGGACTTTGTCCCCGTGCAGACAAGATTTCCCGACGAGAAAACAAGAACTGCGGATTTCGGCTCTTTGATTCTGAGAACAAGGCCAGGAAAAGTGTCTGGGTTATACTCTGTGTTCGGCTGCGTTCGTGCAAGTTTTGTAAGCGGAACAGGCTTTTCTAGGGAAGTTGTGGCAACAATATTTTGGATTTTATAGTTCTTCCTTGAAGAATCGTCTGGCATGTTTTAGATAGATAAAGTTTATTTATAAAGGTTTTCAGGAGTACCCTCTAAACTTATTTGTAGACGGATTTGACTGAAAGTATGTGGAATAATTCGGTGGAGACATTGGCGGCGGCCCTGACGGAGGACCCTTAGGCGGGAAAGGCTGATACCCAGGCATATTGCCTGCATTGGATGATGATTTTTTCTTCATCTTTATAAGGAACATTATCGCCACGAATGCAATGATCACAAGGATTCCCACGATAGAAAAGACTGCAAGAGAGGGGGATATAGAGCCAAAGCCGGATTGAGGGGAATTTGTTTGTGCGGAAGTTAAGGCGCATGGTGTTGTCTGAGTAATCTGGCAGCCTGTCGAATCAGTGCATATTCTTGTCTGATTTTCTCCTGAAGTGCAATTAATAGGAGCATAATCAGTGCAGTTGTATCCTGTTTCGGAACAAGACCCTCCGGTAGTGTCATTGCATATTTGTGTTTGCGCTGTTGGTTGGCCTGTTGTGACGTTGCAACTGTTAAGGTCTGTTACAATCTGAGTCTGCGTTCCATTTATGCAGTTTCCCCAACTTGTGCTCCAGTTCGGCGTGCATGAAACAGAAATGCTAAAATTAACAATCATTGAGATTGTGGGGGTTGAATTCGAATTACCTGCATTGTCAAATGCAGTTGCATTAATGTAGTAAGTTCCGTTTGCAAGAGAGGTGAAATTATAGAAAAGAGGCGATGAGGTGCCACTTGAGTTTTGCACTAAAACAGAACTTGAATTATACAGATAGACTGTGATATTTTTCAAACCAGAACCGAAATCCGATGCGGTTAGATTCACGGGAAGATAAGACGTATTGATGGTTGAACCGCTGGATGGCGTCGGAGAGACAAAGTTTACTGAAGGGGCGATTGTATCGCTTATCGGAAAAGTGAAGTTGCTCCAACTCATAACTGAATTATTGTCCAATACCGAAACATTAACATTAAAATTTCCTGTTGAACGGGGATTGGTCACATTAACCCAATAAAAACCTAAACTCCCGATAGGAACAACTCCTCCTGTAGACTGGTTGATTGTTATGTTATTATAATTTTGAGAGATGGATCCAAAGATATTACTGTCTCCGGAGGATGTGCTGACATTAAATGAAGGGGACAGAGTGATATTCAACTGAGTTATATTTACCAGCGGAGCAGTATTTGTATTATTGATACTCACATTAATCTGGCTGCTCTGCCCGGCTTCATTAGTTAAAGATGTTACAGAGATTATCAACTGGGCTGAGAAAAGATGCATCTGGGTAATTAATAAACAGGCAAATAAAATTAATAGAAAATTCCTCTTTTTCATTCCCGTATAATTCCTGGAGTATTTATATTATTTTCTATGAAACATGTTTTTCCTTATCAGACTGCCCAAATTCTATCGAAGATTTTCTGTTCTTAATTCTCACAAGAAGCACAACAGTCACAATGATAATTGCTATGATAACCGCAACCACTGCTGCAAAGATAATTGTTGGGAGAGATATCTTTCCAAGATTAAGCGATGGAAATGAAAACTTTAATGAATTTGTTATGGATGTTGTCTGCGTCTGGCAGAGTTGGGTCTGAACAGTCGGAGCGGTGCAATTATTCAAGTCAGTGCAGGTCTTAGTCTGGTTTTCTCCGGGCTGGCAGTCTACAGGCAACCAATCAGTGCAATTGAGATTTGGCGAACATGATGAAGAAGGATTGCAAGAGGCAGTGCCATTTACCCAAATTGTAGTATTGCATCCATTAATGTCTATGCAGGTCTGGGTTTGCGTTCCGTTTATGCAGCTGCTCCAGCTGCATGACCAATCTGAGACGGTGCATGGAACAATTGCCGAAATATTAAGGAATATTGCGAGGGATGGTGTCTGATTTACATTCCCTGCCAGGTCTGTTGTGGAGGCTCCCAGAGTATATTTCCCTCCTGTAAGGTTAGTGAAGTTGTAAAAGAATTGCGGCGAAGAACTTGTCCGGGAGCTTACAAGAGAAGTTGAGTTATACAGATAGATTGTAATGTTCTTCAATCCTGAACCGAAGTCAGATGCTGTCACATTCACAGGAATGTATGAGCTATTCAACGTGGAGCCATTGGCAGGAGTGGGCGATATAAAACTTATGAATGGTGGGGTTGTGTCATTGATGAAAATTAAGAGAGATGTCTGGTTTGTATTGCCCTGCGTATCAAGGGAAGCTATAGTTAAGTTAACATAAGCTATCTGATTCAGTGATGCGTTTATCCAGAAATATTGCGAGGCCCCACTTTTTACAAGGCCTGTAGCGTTATTCCAGGATAATGATTGGGTATTCGCTGATGAATTCACTGAATAAGTATATATTCCATTCGCACTTGTCCCGCTACTTGAAATTGTGATATTAATGGGAGCGACAATCACAATCTGGGTGAGATTCAGGCCCGGAGGGTTATTTGTGTTTGTAACAGTTATGTCGTACAGTTTATACTGCCCGGTTTCCCCTGTCGTCGGAGTTACAGAAGCGCTCAGCAGGTCTGCATGAACAAAAGATGAAGACAAAAATAAAGCACAGGGAAATAAGGCAAATAGGAATAATATTCCCAAACCCTGCTCTTTTTTCATTTTATAACAGGGGGAAATTTGTTTATATTATTTTCCCTGCTTTTCATAATCCTTTTCCACCTGAGAGAGGGATTCTATATCTGATGGTGAGCGATCCGGGCGCAGAGATTTTAATCTGGGGAAGCGCAGCGCAAATCCCGACTTGTAATGGGGGGATTTTTGAATCTCCTGATATGTGACTGTTATGACAATCTCCGGCTTTACTTCAACATCTCTTCCCTTTTCATGCTCCACGAGGGGCTTGAGCATTTTTGTAAGCTCTGCAAAAGAGGTGCCTTTAGTATCAGAACCTAGTTTTTCTTTTATACCGGTTCCAACTTTTCCTATTTCAAGAAATTCGCTTCCTTTTTTGCATGCCAAAACAAAGCTTGACATCCAGCCAGAACGTTTTCCGGTACCGTATTCCGCCCCGATGATTACCAAGTCCATCTCTCTTTCCTCCGGCTTTATTTTCAGCATGAATCCAACTCTGCTTCCCGGTTGGTAGATGGAATCAAGGTTTTTCATCATAACTCCTTCCTGGTTGTCTGCAAGTGCCTGATTGAAAAACTTCTCTGCTTTTTTTTCATCGTCAGTTATAATTTGCTCTGCCGTTTTTATCTTGTATTTGCGGTCTTCGACTATCTTTTTCAAAAGGACCGTCCTCTCCCTGAAAGGTTCATGCAGAAGGGTCTTCCCGTCGTAGTATAAAATATCAAATGCATTTATTTCAACGGGGAGTTCGTCCTGAAGTTTTTCAATATCATATTTCCGTTTTATTCTCTGACTGATCTCCTGAAAGGGGCGGTAGATTTTCGTTTTGCGGTCAAAGCCGACAACTTCGCTGTCAATGATAAATGAACTTCCTTTAATGTACTCTTTTACATACTTTACAACTTCAGGAAATTGCCGAGTGACATTTTCCAGCCTTCTTGTGTATAATACAACCTCATTGTTCTTTTTGTGGATGAGCAACCGGAACCCGTCATATTTGTACTCTATCGCGCATGGTCTGCCGACTTTTTCAAATCCTTCAGCAACTGTCTTGACTTTTTGCGCCAGCATGACTTTTATCGGCTTGCCTACTTCCAGGCTAATCTCTTTTATCTCTTTTAATTTTCCTTTTTTTACCATCTCAAACACTTTTCCGACGTCATTTGTCTTGTCAAGAGCACCTTGTATATGCGATGCGCTCTCAGCTTCATCTCCGAAGAATGCGGAAGCCATCGCATCCCTGATTGTGCTTTCCTGAATGCCGATCCTCAAATCACCGATTACCGTTCGTATCACATAAAGTGCCTCTTCGGGGGATGCAGAAGACAAAAGCTCTGTTATCAGAGAAATCTTCTTGTCCATAGTTCCTCTTCCTTCAAGCTCAGGAAGTTTCCTAAGATTCTCAAGGACTTTCTTTGTATCAAGTTCATGCCTGTTTAGTGTTGATTGCTTCTTTGCTTTTACAAGTGCCTCTGCAACTTTTCCCAAATCTCCTTTTGATTTCCATTCTTTAACAATTTCATTTTCGCCAATTCCGGTTGACCTTGATATTGCTTTTATTGCAAGCTGATTGCTTATGCCGATTTCTCTCTGGTCATATTCTGGAAAGACCCTGCCAAGAAGAAGATACAGAACTTCCCGATCCTCATTTTTCAGCTCTTTCAGAAAATCGGAGAGAATTTTTGTTTTTTCAAGGCGTTTTGTTGTGCTTCCCAGAGAATTATATAAGTCTGCAAGCTTTTCGTATTTCATTTTCACCCTCGGGAAATAAAGAATGAGATGTTTTTAAGTTTATTCAA
>JAGWGZ010000014.1 GCA_028867075.1 Nanobdellota archaeon
AGGTGTGTTTGTGCTGGCATTGGTTGTCTGATTAGTATTATTTGTCGCAAGATTTGTCAGGTTTTCTGAATTTGTCGCATTATTGGTTGATGGTGTACTTACTATTCCTCCCCCGCCACCGCCAGTTGCTCCACCACCGCCACCTCCGCTGACAATCTGCGGACCAATTTGATTATAAACAAAGAACTGCGTGAAGTGCTTTGTCCAGATTACAACACTGCTTGTATTTGAATCAAGATAATAACAATCTCCACCTGCTGAAAGATTCTCGTTTGCCCATGTCTGGTTATCAGAAACACAATAATTCGTTATCATATTGACTATTGCTCCATCATATGAATATCCCACGGCAATATTTGAAAAAGTCGGAACAGGGATAGAGATTCTTGCGGCGTTATCAAATGTCAAATTGACTCCCGGAACTCCAACTTCCAAGCTGACAACATTTGCGGGTGTGTAAATGCCCCCGCCATTTTCCAAAGGTGTTGGCAGAGAAATATTGGAATAGCTAACTATATGGGGTGCTTCTATTGTTCCATCCCATGAGGAGCTTCCATTTATCATTGTTCCCTCGGGAATTTCAACAGTTATGTTGGAGGAATCATAAGAGGATAAATTTGTTAGAGGGAGGATTAAACTTTGAATCCCGTTTATTGGGGTCGTTGCATATGTCGGAGCCACATTAATATTATTCCCTGTAAAGAGATTATTAATTATGTTTGCGGAGACATTATTTTGCTCACCCTTAAAATTTCCTATTTCAAAACTTATGCCTACATCCAAATCATGAAGAAGATTGTTCGTTATATTTGCAGAAGAATTATCTGTAGATGAATAGTAAGAGCCAAGAACAATACCCGTATCAGAATCATAAATATCATTATTGTGTATATAAGCATATGAACTTCCTCCATCAAGATAGGATCCATCATTATAAGAGGATATCTGTATAGCTGGAGAAGTCCACGTCGGGATAACTCCTGAAATTGTTAATGCATTATACAACGAATTATTGTAAATTTCAAGATTAGAACCAGTCCATAAACTGACTAAATCCTGAACTCTACTTGTACCATCAACGTTATCTCCTATAACTTTATTATTATAAAAGGCCCCATTAGAATTTATATACCTGATACCTCTTTTATCAAATGAAGAAATTGTATTGTTATATATTATTGAATTATTTGAATAATCAATCTCAATGCCATTACTACCACTGCCCCAAATACTCTTTACAACAGAATCTTCAATTTGCACATTATTTGAATTATTTATCCAAATGCCATATTTGAAATTATTATCTCCAGGTGCCGAACCATTCCCAAAAATCTCGAAATTATTAAGGGTAAAATTTTCAGAAGTAATTTTTATTATATAATTATAAGATGGATTTCCAGATATGATTGGCATTCCACCATTACCTGTTAAAGTTATGGACTTATTTATTATAACACTTTCATTATATGCTCCAGGTGCAACAAGGATTTCGTCTCCAGGACTTGCAGCATTTATTGCTGATTGGATTGTTGAGAATCCTTTTTGTGAGTTAGCATCAAAAACATTCCATTGCATCGGCATTGTTGCAGGAGTTATAGTAACATTAATTGGGTTTGAAAGCATAACCAAATTCGTTCCATTATTTGAACTGCTAACATTAGCTACAAAAATAGTAAACATTACATCTCCACTTCCAGAAGTTCTGACTACTTGAAACCCATATGTTTGATTGTATCCCAATCCTAAAAGACCCGAAGGAATAGTCAATCCATTACTAGCATTAATACCGTCTCCGCCCCATATTGCTAAATTAGCCCCGTTAAAAGGATATATTGAAGGCCACATTTTAAACAGATTGTCTTCTCCACCCAACTGTATATAGGGCGACTGATTAGAAGAATTATCATATCCATACAGCGCAAGATTGCTTATATTTTGATTTGCTTCAAGAACAAGAACAACCGTCTCGCTGCTGTTTGTATTGACTAAAGAATTAATAGAGAAAAGTCCAATCTGATTATTCAATGAAGTCTGATTAAAATCAGAGGGGCTTGGAGTAACACTAGTCAAAATAAAATCATTTGAAGAAGCGCTAACAACCCCCCCCAGAACTCCGAGAGCAATTACTGAAAAAAGAATCAGTGCAAGGAAATTTTTTCCTTTATTCATGAAAAAACTAAAAAGTACTCCTATTTAAACTTTTGCCTAACAAAAATTTTTCACAGCAAAACCTCAATCAACAATCCGGGCATCATAGCTGCCGTCAGGCAACCTTCCGGTTGCCCTGTAACTCACTGCAACAGAATGGTCTCCAAGCGAATAACTTAGGTTTATCCTGAACTTTCCGAAATCCCAGTTCATCCAGAAAGGAAGGTGGAGAATCTGCAAGTTTATCTCCGGAACAACAAGAGAAGAACCGGGAGCATACAAATAAGAATTTCCAAGGGGTGCCTCGCGAACCGCTGTATAAAACTCACCGTCTCTTCCCTCAAATTTGAATTTCGCTATTATGGTTTTCCTGTCAGGTTCCCTCACAACAAGCTCCAATCCATCAAAGTTAATAAGCGGTTTGATAAAAGCAGGAACATCGGGGGTGTCAACTTCTACCACGGGCGGGGCGGCAAAATCCGAATAGTCCTCTGCTCTTGCATAAGGAAGACTCAGGCTTGACAGAATCCCTGCAAATGCAATTGCCTTCATGAGATTTTTCATTCCTGAGAAAGAAGCGGGAATTTTAAAAAGATTCTTATGCCTGAGTTAATTCACTATATGAAGATTCTCTTCAACAAGTTTGTCAACATACCTCTTTTGTTCTTTCCTGAGAGATTCATTATAGCTTTCCATATCCTGTTCTGCTCTTGCATAATCTTCATGAGAGTCTCTTTGCATAGAAAGTTCTTTTCTGCCTTCAACTATAGCATAAAACAATTTGTGCATTCTCATGTCATATGCACTGTTTATAGCATAATTCCCGGCTATGCTTGAAAGATTCTTGTCATACCATGGCTCTTTCTGCAATATTATGGCTATCTCAAGGTTACGAGAAGCGCGCCTAAATACAGAAGCGACCTTATCCCTAATCTCTTTGTTCTTTTCAACAGCCGCATTGAGTCTTATGATGCTTCTCTCCAGATTATTAAGAGCTTCAGCCATCTGTTTTGCGTATTTCTTTTTTGTTTCATAAATTTCAACCTGTTTGCTGATTTCAGAGGCTATTTGCTGTTTTTTCAAATCAGGAAGATTCATCTTCTGCGCATTATCTATAGCTTCTGCTATCAACCCATAAAATCGCCTGTCTGCTTCTTCCTGGTCCATTTTATCCTGGCAATGTTTTATGCATTAACTCTCTAACAACTTCAGGATTGCTTTCAGCGTCATACATGCCAATGATTTCATCTGCCCTCTTAGAGAGATAATCCTGTCGCTGAAGTTTCGTTTTGCTTGTAACTTCATCCAGAATTTCTCTTTCAGTCTGAATTGTTCTGTATTGAAAGTCCATCTAAGCCTCCTCCGATAAATTTATTTAATATTAGTTAGATTTGTCCGCTGTCAGATTTTTCTGATTGTAAAATGCCTTTCAGCAGGTTTATATGTTTTTCCCTTTCATTTCTGTAACCCTTTCCGTCTGTTTTATTCTGCTTTATCATGTTCGCAATGAAATCTCCCCCAAGAAAATGCGGAGTAAGAACATAATCAGCCCCTGCCTTGTACAGCTCCAGAGCTTCATCAATCTTATGGGCTCTCATTATTATGACCGCATCCTTGTTTGCGAACTTTATGTTTTCCACAAGCAGGAGATTCGTCTCAAATTCCGGAATGGTTGAAATGACAACTTTAGCTTTGTCAATAGGCAGTTCTCCGAGGAAATCAACATCATAAGCGTCCCCGTAAACAGCCGGGATCCTCCATTTGTTCAGCTTTGAGATTATCTCAGGATTAAAATCAACAACAAGGCAGCTTTCATTTATCTCTCTCAGTGTCTTGAGTATTCCGAAACCCGTCCTGTTATAACCGAATAGGATTACATCATATTTCTTCTCTGTCTTTGCATCTCTCTTCACTTTTCTCTTCTCAAATATTCTCAAAGGATTTGAAATAGCCCGATAAATCGCATCGGAGTAAATCGTCAGGTAAGAGGAGGGGGTTATGGTTATGATTGCTGTCAGGGTTATGATTGAAAGCAGGTTTGAAGTTATCTGCATTAACGAGACTCCGAGCGCAAATAATACAAGGGAAAACTCCGAGACCTGCCCGAGAGTAACTCCGACAAGGAAGTTGTTTCTTTTAGTGTACCCAAACAGCGCGCTCAAAACCATGAGTATAAGCGGCTTGAAGACCAGGACAATTGCGGACAATATCAGGGAAGGGACGATAATGCTTCCAAGATTTTCTATTCTGACATTAAGCCCCAGCACTATGAAGAAAAGTATAAGGAAAAAATCCCTGAGCGGCCTGACCTTTGCCCCGATTTCAACCCCGTAAGGTGATACGGAAAGAAGAACGCCTGCAATCAAAGCCCCGATTTCAACTGAAAACCCGACAATCCCGAAGAGTGCGGCGATTCCGAATGCCCATGTGATTGAGAAGAGGAAAAGCAACTCTGATGATTTCGCAATTTTGCTTGTTATCTTTGGAAGAAAGAAGAATCCGAAGAGGGAAAGTACAACCATCAGCCCGATTCCTCCGATGACGCTCTTTAATGCAACCGAGCCAAGGCCGGCCCCTATTGAAGTCGTTGAAATAACCATGAGTGCGATTGTTGCGACTATGTCCTGGACTATAAGAACGCCTATTGAAATCTTCCCGTAAAGCGAATCTATCTGGCTCTTGTCTGAAATTAATTTAACAGCAATGATTGTGCTGCTGAATGCAACCCCAAGGCCGATGTAAACAGAGCTCATTGTTCCGAGGCCAAGAAGTTTATATGAAGCGATAAATCCTATAGAAAAGATGAATATCATCTGCCCGATTCCTATAAGCAGCGAAGGAACTCCCACTTCTTTTATTGACTTGGGATTCATGTGCAATCCAACAATGAAAAGCAAAAATGCGATGCCAAACTCGGAAAGGGCTTGTATGATGCTTGTCGTTCCCCCGATGTTCAGGATGAATGGGCTGAGAATTATGCCGGCGATTATATAGCCAATAATCAGGGGCTGTTTCAGGAGCCTGGTGACGAGAGAGAGAATGAAAGCGACTGCCAGGATTACAGCCAACTGTATGAAAATTTCTTCCACCATCTTTTACTCATAGAACAAATAAAAGCCATATAAAAATCTTTCAATCAGGAAGTAAGAGTAAGATTGTCAAGTCCGGCATATTCTCCGCTTGGCTGCCTGAACTGAGGCAGGTTAAGAATGCTGGAAGGATAATTTACTTTCCAAATCTCCAGAGGTGCGAGCAATTGTCCCTGGTAATATGCAAATTCTTTAATGTTTGCACCCCTTGCATTGAGTTGGCTAACTATGTCATTCTCTTCAATGTCCCCCACAGAAAGTGTCGGGTATTGGTTATACGGATCGCCCATAAGATACAGTCTTGCATAAAGGCTCTGCTGAACTTTCGGAGAAAGATAAATTCCCGCGCCAATAGGATCAATTGAGATCTGGCCGTTGGACTGTGTGTTTATGCTTGGAATTATCATGAATGTAGCATTTATTCCGCTGCCATAATCAATTATCTGTCCGTTGTAATATGTGTATCTCATCGGAAGAATATACTGCTGGCTGTTATACTGGAAGACTGCGCTCGGCTGGCTCAGAATTATGGACGTTCCATTGTTGATTCTTGCATATTGGATTGTGACTCCTATGACATAAGAATTATAACCAGAGACCTGCCCGCCTTGGGATGAAGGTCCTGGAAGGAATGTCCCGCCATATGAAATATCCTGGTCCACGAATGTCGCTCCCTGGAATACCCGCGTCATGGTGTTATTGGAAGAAGCATAGTCCTTTGAAGAATCAGCGGCCATGATAGTGGGAGCGGAATATCTGTCAATTCCGGATGCGTCGCTTCCGATGCTGGAGAAAGCCGCATATTTTCCAAAATCACTAAAGTCCATTAAGAAGTATGAGACGTTCTGCGCTTTCCAGAATGCAAGGGCAGTGTCTGGATTTGGCGTTGTGAGCACATATCTCCCCATTAAGTGATCCCAGTAAGTGTTTGAATTTCCTCCGTCAAGAACAGTCGGGCGGTCACCTGCTGTCTGCAATAAATATCCATAATCCCACCAGCTTGAAAAGACACTTCCCGGAGCAGTATTGTTTCTTACCCATGCCATCGCATTCTGCCACTGGTCGTTCATTAAAGGCCCTGTCTGTGCCGCTTGTACCGAAGACTGATAATACGCGCCAGAATTTCCTGTAATTGGATTGCCAAAGAGATATACGAATGAAATAACCAATGAAAGAAGGAACAATGCCCCGACAACGTAAAATCGGTCATGCCCTTTTGCTTTTTTTGTGTATGATGCAGTCCTCACAACAAGATAAGCGCCGGCGAAAGCCATGAAAGGCACGACCATGAAAATTGTCCTTGCTGCAGCACGAACAGTTATCAGCATTATGAACATCCATGCAAAAATGAAAATCAAATTATCATCCAGTTTATGTTTGTCTTTCCTGTAAATCCAAATCAGGCATGCGATCAGTATAGCGAATCCGAGGAAATAAATTGCCTGGCTCAAAAAGCTAACCCCGTTGAGGACTCCTGATGAAGAATATCTGCTGAACAGAATTCCTATTATTGCAGCCATTCCTGCAACAGAAAGATAAATTCTGTGCTTCGCAGACTTTACTCCCTTCACGATTTCAATGCAGACTATGCCCATACCCAGCAGGAAGAGCCAGAAGAAAGGAAGCAGGGTTTGAGCCTGGAAATCAGTCAAATAAGGCTGTGCAAAATAAGCAACTGTCAAACCTACTCTTCCGACTCCGAGCGGGTGGATAAGCGACTGATAAATGCTGGATATTGTGCTGAATCCCCCCTTTCCGAGAATCTCCAGCCCCAAGATGCCGACGACAATTGTTGCGGCAAGTGAAATAAGCAACCTGAATTTAGATTTCTTTACGCCTTTTACATAATCAAATAAAGTATCAACAATCACAAAGACAAGAACCGCGGGAATCAAGATACCGGAAGTGGTCATAAAGCTTGGATATAAATCAGAAGGTTTCAAATGAACAAGCAATGTTCCGAGAATTGAGGTGGCGACAAACGTAAGGTAAAATGCCGCAAATTTCTGCTTTTCTTTAAGATTTTCTTTCTCAACATTGAACAGGTAGTAGATGAAAAGTGCTATCGGAAGTATGAGGAAGATAAAATTAATTGTCCCGCCCCATGAAGCGAATGAGCATGAGATCAAAAACCCTACAAGAATCCCCCAAAGTATTGTATGCTTCCAGCTTTTATGGAAATTCTTAAGCGCCAAGACAAATGAAAGGAAAACTGAGAATAGGAAAACCATTCCCAATGCCTCATGTCCTGAAACACCAGTTATTGTCCTGAACAGGAATGCGGGAGAATAAGCAAGGAATGCAGTGGCCAGTATCGCTGCGCTTTTTGATTTTGTAAGCACATACACCAAAAAGAAAAAGATTATGGACATGAGCGCAAATGCGTATGCAGGATAAACAGCATCAACAAGCTG
Organism: Nanobdellota archaeon; assembly: GCA_028867075.1. GTDB lineage: Archaea > Nanobdellota > Nanobdellia > Pacearchaeales > GW2011-AR1 > JAKLIN01. The sequence goes on from JAGWGZ010000014.1 coordinate 7,652, forward strand.
GATTGTCACGTTGTGAGTGAAAGAGCTTAAAATTTTATATGCATCCACAATTACATAGACAAGCATCTCGTGGCTGTAAGAAGCATTCAGGGAAGGATACCTCATGCTGTCAATCCCGTTTAGATTTCCTGTTTGCAAAAGATGCTGCTCAAGCCTGAGCCAGTAAAGTGCATCCGGATCGGACAAAGTGTAATTTCCTGTAGTGTGGTCTACAAGTTGCGGAAGATTTGAAAGCCTTATGCTCGTAGCGGTTATTATTATAACAAGGAGAACGATTGCAGTTATTGCCCACCGGACTCTTTTATCAGAAAAAAAGTTCTTGACTTTTTTAAAATCAAAATTGATTTCCTCTTTGTTTTCAGATTCGGGCATGATGTTTCATAGAAGTTTAATTTAAAAACTTTCTGAATCATATGTACAATAACATTTTTAAACTATTTCTAATATCTTGCATGAATGGCTGCGGGAAATTGTAGAAACCCGCGGGAGGTTTCACATGGTAAAAGCAAGGATAAAACTCAACAGTACGGACATAGAAATGCTCAATGATATTTGCAATTCTATAAAAGACATTGCCGATAAATCAGGGATAGCGATGTCCGGTCCTGTGCCTTTGCCGACAAAAAGGCTGAAAATAACAACAAGAAAATCCCCGTGCGGAGACGGGACAGCAACATTTGATAATTTTGAGATGAGAATTCACAAAAGGCTGATTGATTTGCCTGCAAATGAAAAAGTCCTTCACCACATTATGCGAATGCGTGTCCCGAAGAATGTCAACATTAAGATAGAGATGAGGGAATAATTCTGGAATTATTGCATCTGATGTATATTTTGAAAATTGATAATTAATTATAAATCTGATTTAGAAGAAGAGTGATGGAAATAGGAATTTTCAATGAAAGAGGAATCTTTGTGGGTGTTGAAGGAATTGACGGAAGCGGAACAAGCACCCAGGTTCATGAACTCGCCGGAAGAATTGAAAAATTCGATAAATATCAATCTGTGCTGAAAACCCATGAACCCTGGAGAAACAAGGAGATAAGAATAAAACTTGAAACAGACAGAGATGCTTATTCAGATCCGCAGGAAACAGCAGACTTATTTGTGGGCGACAGAACAGACCACACTTATTCTCTGATAAAACCAAATCTCCTTGCAGGAGCAGATGTAGTTTGCTCAAGATACAAAATGTCTCTGGTTTATCAGTGGACGCAGGGAGTTCCGCTGGAGAGATTGCTAAAAATGCATACTAATCGGGGTATTTTGACCCCGGATAAAGTTTATTTCCTTGATGTCTCAAGAAGAACAGCTACTGAGAGAACTGTGGACAGGAAAAGAAAAGAGAAATTTGAAAGAGATGCCGGATTCATAGATAAATTGATAGATAATTATCACAGACTTTTAGAAATGGGTTTGAAAGATCCAAAATTATTCGGAGAAATTGTCGTGATTGATGGCGAAAGTTCCATAAACAAGGTCGCGGATGCCATTTACAGAAACTTTCTGCCTTTTTACAGGGAATTCAGGGGTCTTGAGTTTTCTTACTCTAAAATTCTCAATTTGAAAGATTAAAGAAATATTTTATAAACAACTTCTTTTTCTAATTTTATTGCCCGCGTCGCATAGGCTCAAATCAGGAAGTTTTGGCTAAATGCTCGCTGGACAAAGCCCGCGTCGCATAGTGGTATTGCACAAGATTGGAAATCTTGGCCCGCAAGGGCCCGCAGGTTCGATTCCTGCCGCGGGCGCTTATATATCCTATAGAAAATAAATCATTAAAAAGAATGTCTCAAACCCAAATTAATGGATAAACTTGTTTATCTTGCAGGGCCCATTGATGGCGAAACTTATAATGAATGCACTGAATGGAGAGAATATGCCATCAAAGAATTATCATATCATGGAATTACCGGGCTCTCTCCAATGCGCGCAAAAGATTTTCTAAAAGACCATCCGTTAATGCGTGAAGGAATAAGCGACAGTGTATTGACAACAGACGGGGCGATTACAATTCGCGATATGTGGGATGTAAGGAGATGTGATGCTGTTCTCTTTAATTTACTTAAAGCAAAAAAAGTATCTATTGGCACAATGATAGAATATGGATGGGCAAGCGCTTTTAACAAGCCAATAATCACCATGATGGAAACCAGAGATGGGATCACAAAAAATGTCCATGAACACGCAATGATAAGAAGATTGAGTGCTTACAGAGTTAATACTCTTGAAGAAGGATTGTATGTTGTTAAAACATTATTTGATTATTAATCCAAAAAATTATCTCGTGTATACCAACGCGCTGCTGCTTAATGTCGGGGTTGCAGGGCAAACTCCCGAAGAATAATCAACTTTCATTGTCACGGAATCAGTCATTTGAATATCAACGTGCCCCTCATTCCCGTTAGCTCCAATGCCAACAGCGCCATCAAAACAATAGACATTTCCATCGGAAGTTATCTGGCTTGGCTCTCTGTTAATCAATCCGCTCGACAGGGGCGTGAAAGTCATTTGTGCGCCAAGGTCTGTGCTTGGAATCAAATCACTGCCGGCACTTATCTCTCCGAGAGAAGCATCAAGATTGGAATGAACAATTGCGAGCAATGAAGGAATATTCAATCCCTGATAATTCCCGCTCATTGTAGCATTTTGCAAGTACCAGTTTCCTTGTGCGGTGCCCGGTAAATCCTGCATTGTAATTCCGCAGGCGGGAATTCCGTTTGCTCCCTGATTTTTCATCGTAATCTTGCCGTACAGTGTTCCTTTTGTTGCATTGTCAAAATAATCAAGCGGACAAACAGCATGAAGATAACTATCAACCATGAATCCTGTAAATTCTCCCTGATCAATGAAAGCAAGAGGCTGCGTCCTTACATCAGCTGCTGCAAAATCAATTCCTTCTGAAGCACTGGTTCCCATCTGCTCTCCGCTCTGAAAACTAAGATTCAGGGCATATGAACAGATATTTGCCACCATTCCCCCCTGACAGGATACGGGACTCTGCCCGGCGATTGCATTGAGAATTTTATCACTTACATTAACCATCTGGAAAGCAAACATCACGCTCTTGCATGGTGAGAATAGGACAACATAAGATGAATTCTCTCTTCCAGTGGTTCCGTTCTCAGCTACAACTCCCAAGACAGTCACGTTCCCGGGAGAATAAACTGCCTGCGGCTGATTAGTGTTAAGGTATATGTGGTCTGCCTGATCCGGCAGAACGTGTTCGCCATTCATATGCCCCATCGCTTCGATGCCGGTCAGTGAATTAACAGCTATTGGAGAAAAATCCAGTAAAGATGTTCCGGAGCAATCTGGCAAAGAACCTGCATTTGCATTTATTCCGTCTCCAACATTAGCAATCTGCTGCCCCTGACTTCCGTAGTTATTTTGATTTGAATAGCCTTGCGAACCCCGGGAGTAGCCTGAGTTGTTAAGTGCAGAATTTTGCGTATAGCCGGGATAATTTTGGGCGTTCAGATTTCCATGATTGTATCTTGATGCTAGTTGATAAATCCCGATGCTTAAAAGAACAACTAAGATAACAGAAGCAACAATAATGAT
>JAGWGZ010000015.1 GCA_028867075.1 Nanobdellota archaeon
CGCTTGAAACCCGGGTTCGATTCTCGGTCGGGGCGTGTATTAATGTTGTAACTATATAGAAGTAAAAATTTATATACTTATCTGGTTAACAAATTAAATGGAAAATATCCGTTCTAAACTTCAAGATATTTATGGACGTAAAGAGATAAGCAAATTGCAGGATATAGTTAAAGATGCATTTAGGGACTATTTTCTTAGTAAAGGTTATATATACCATGATCCCGCCCCCCTTATATCTCCAGATAAAACAGTCATATTCACCTGTTCTTCAACAAATATAGTCAAACCAATAATCATATCGGGTGATTACCCTCCCGCAAATGGTTTCATTATTACACAAGAATGTTTAAGAAACCATGCACTTAAACATGCTTTTGATAACAACTGGCTGCCATTTGGTCAAGCATATTTTAATATGTCCACTATCCTATCAAAACCGAGTCGTTTCAAAGAAGTAGTTGCAGAGGCATCAGAATTTACTGTCAATACTCTGGGGGTGAATCCCTCCGAGGTAATTATTAAATCCACTAAAAAATTAGATGAATTAAGAGATATTGACAAATATACCCCCATTCATGTAGAGTATGATACAAATAATGGAGAGTACTATGATTGGACTTATGGGATTCCAGAAATGTATGGGGAGGGAGTCACAATTAGTATAAGAAATTCTGTAGATGATTCATATCTTGATGTAGGAAATATCGTAAGAATTTTAGATTATCATCGTAATGAGAGGGGTATTGAATTTGGTTATGGCCATGAATTTCTTTTATCAACCCTCTTAGGCATTGAGAATCCTTTATCTTTATCCCCCATATTTGAACTATTTCCATTTCATCCTGATCTTTCTTCAAAATATTATGGTTATCTTGAGGTAATTGCTAGAATAAAAAAGGCTAAGGCAAATCTAACTGAAAATAGAGGGGCTGGAGGGATTTATAGAAAATACTTAAAATCATTTCAATATATGGGAAATGCACTTGGAAAAGATATAGACACTATGATTTCCGAAATCTCAAGGTATTATGAGCACATATCCTCCCAACCTGTTGGATTTTCATTAGAGCAGAAGCTATTGAAAAATATTATAAGGAAAGTAAATTAAAATGATTGTTTTACAATTAACATCTGATTATATTCCGGACCCTTTATGGGGAATGGGTTGGCATGTAAAATTCTTAACGCAGGCATTGAGAAAGAAAGATATAACTGTTTACGTAGGTACTTCAAGTAAAAGTAAAGATGTAGACAAAATGACTTTAACAACAAGTCCCGATATTGATAAATCATATCTTTCTAATCAGTCATATGAAATTTTTAACAATTTTGAAGATTTCTTGACTTGGCAAAAATGTTTAGGTAGAGAAATTATCAAGAGGGGTATAATCCCAAATATTATCCATTGCCATAATTGGATGTCTTGGTTAACTGCAGTAGAAATTAAAAAAAAGTATCCTAAATCAAAAATAGTTTCAACAATACATTTATTACAAAAGCAATATGATACAATGATTGAAAATCCTATTCCTTCTCATCATGAAGAAATTATAAAAATAGAAAATGAAATGCTGCTTAATTCCGATTACATTATACTTCAGAGTTATCCTCAACTTGAAATGATAGAATCAAAATATACGGGTCTTAAGGACCATACCAAAATAAGAATCATTCCTTCGGGTGTTGATTTTAATCCCAAAACCTTTGAAGAAGTATATCATAAAAAAATAGCTAATCCCTTCATAGACATGGTATTTGTTGGGAGAATTGAAAGGGATAAAGGCATATACCAAACCCTGGAGGCATTCTCCATACTATCTAAAAGATATAAAAATATAAGGTTACATGTATTGGGAAGAGGTTCTAAATTATTAGAACTTTCTAACAAGTTTATTTCTAAAAATATTATTTTTCATGGCTTTGTGGATAGAAATTTACTAAAAGAAATATTGGAAAAGTCATTTATTTTTTGCTTACCAAGTTCATCAGAATCATTCGGTAATTCTGTTATAGAGGCAATGACTTATGGTGTAGTTCCAATCTTTTCCAAAGGAGAAAATATTCCTATCCTTTTTAAAGAAGATTTTCACGGGTTAAATGTTCCATTAAAGCTTAAGAATGGAAAATATTCGGTAGATACACGGGATATTGTTCAAAAGATGGAGATACTAATCAATGACAAAAAGTTATTAAATAAGTTTTCACTAAGAGCTTATAACTTTTCAAAAGTTACTTATTCGATTGATGCTATGACTGAAAAAATATTAAATGTATATACTGAAATTTTATAATGACAATCACAATCGGGATGTTTGCAACATCAAGCCCTCTTTCCCCCAAAAGAAAAAAATCGGATTTTGCATATTTAAGGTCAAAGGGTTTTGAAATTGTTGAGGCAAAAAACTTAAGAAAGAAAACAGGCCATAGTGCTGGTTCGATAATGGAAAGGGTTGAAGAGATTCATAAATTACTAAAAAACAAAAAAGTAGACATACTTATGGCTTATTGGGGAGGGGCAAATACAAATCAATTATTGAATTACTTGGATTACTCATTATTCGCTAAATTTAACAAACCGATAATTGGCTTCTCGGATACAACTGCATTACTCTTATCTGTAAATAAATTTTCAGGTATAACTACTTTTTTGGGGCCTGCTGGCATTACTTTTGATAAACCAAGCCCCTTTGAGTATACTTTTGATTATTTTAAGAAAATATTAATTGAAAAAGAGAAAGATATCTTAATAGAAGATAGCAAAGAATTTGCAGATGACCAATATTTCTTACGTAAAGATTCAAATCATAGGATTAAAAACAAAAATGGAGGTAGAAAAGTATTTAGGGGGGGTTCTGCAAGGGGGAAGATTATTGCTGGCAATCTTCAAACACTTTTAGTATTATCTGGCACAAAATTCTTTCCAGATCTTAGGGGGAAAATATTATTCATAGAAGAAGCAGAAGAAGAGAATACTCAAATGATTCATAGATTCTTTACGCAATTATCACAGATAATTGATTTAAATACCCTTGCGGGAATTTGTATTGGTAGATTCTCCTCTCAGTCCGGGTTCTCAAATACGGATTCTGAAGAAATGATATATGAAGATGTTTTCAAGGGAATTAAAATCCCCATATTATATAATTTAGATTTTGGGCATACAGACCCCATGTTTACAATACCTATAGGGGGGGAAGCTATAATTGATACGGATAAAAATATATTAGAAATAAAAATTAATTAGGCTCCGGGATATTTGTAAAAAGTTCTACTTCTTCTGGTTCTATTCTCTTCCTTAATAATATTACAGAATAGCCCACATATTTTAAATTTTCATTAAAAATGGTTACGATATTTAACCATCTTTTTGTAATAGCCTTGAATATTTCTTCCGGTAATTCTTTAAGGTGATTCTTGTTAAGGCTTTGATTGACATATCTCTCTATTTCTATCTTTTTTTTAAAATTAAATGAATAGTCTTTAATGCAATAGACTTCTAATTTATTTTGGTGTAATAAATTTAACCAATCTATTTTTGATTTTATATCAATTTTAGAGTCTATAATATCAGATACCCTTTTTATTATATCTTCCGGGGGTTTCTTATTATAATACATTGGACTTATTGCAATAAATCCCCAGGGCTTTACAACTCTTTTGTATTCCAATATTGCTCTTGTTTTATCGCTCATGAATGAAGTTGCATTACTGCAAATTACTAAATCAAAATAATTGTCTTTGAAGGGGATATTATAAGCATTACCATAAAGAAATTTAACTTTTTCTTTTCTTATTCTGGATTTAGCATTTATTATTGAGTTCTTATTTATGTCAATTCCCCATACCCTACAATTTAACAACCTTGCAATTTCTAAGCTAGTAAACCCATTAGTACAACCAACCTCAAGTACTTTACTGTCTTTATTAGCAAAAGAGTTTAATAAGAATTCTTTAATGGTATTTTTGCCCCCGGGAGGTCTATTTTCTTCTTTAATCAGGCTAATAAAATCAGTATAGCTCATCTTTCTTATATCCTCTACTGCTAAATTTTCTTTCATTATGTTAATTTATTCTCTTAAGGTTTTAAGGTAGTATCAACTCTAGGAAACTGCATTGCGCTCCATATAAATGGCATTTCAAGAAGACCCTGGAGCAATCTTTCCCATCCAAGCCCAAAACCAGAAGTTGGATGATATGATTTTAATTCCCTTGTTTGGAGATAAGGCTGATAATCTTTCTTTGGTAAATTAAAGATTTTTGCTTTACTCTGCAGTTCTGCTTTCGAGCGAACTCTATGACCACTTCCAATAGTTTCTCTATATCCGGGCCATATTATATCTGAATTATTAGCAACTTTTGGTTCTTTATTGTCAATTACTGCATGATAAAAGGGCACTTCAAGCAAAGGATATTCCCTTATAATCACCATGTTTTGGAATAATTCTGTTATTCTGACTTCTTCCCAAGATCCAAAATACTTTAAAGTAAACTTTCTATACTTTTTATCTTTAGTATCTTCATATAATTTATTTAACGCCTCTTTAAATGTCAATCGGGGGATATCTAATATATTTTCTGCAAGCTTTCTTAAATCCTTTATTTTTTGTTCGGTTAGGAAAAATTTTAGACTATCCTTTTCTTTTTCTAGCAAATCTAAGATTATTTTTTTTATTAAGCCTAAGGCCACATCTTCATTTTCTTTCTGAGAGACTTTTCCTTCAAATTCAATATGGTGAAATTCAGATAAATGTGTTGCATCTGCCTTTTCTTTTCTAAAAGAATTGTATATAGAATACACTCTATTGACACTCTGTTGTATAACTGCCAATTCTAAATAAATTTGGGAAGATTCTGATAAAAAAGCGCTTTTTGATAGATTAAACCATCTCAGGGTTATAGGAGAAGTATCTGTAGTGTAGTTTATAGCTTCCTTCCCGTACACTGCTCCTGGGGAAGATATCATTCTTGTTGTTAAGGGGAGAGGGGTAAATAATGCCCCTAAAGAATTAAAATATTCATTAGAAGATAAGTTTATACGATTATTTATTTTAGCTATATATCCCCACATTTTATCAGAATCAAATTGATGAACTCTATTTTCAATTTCTCTAATAGGCACTTTTATGGATAAAACATCTTCAATCGGCTTAAACACTTTATTTCCTTTATAGCTGATAGTTCCATCTTTTTTTGTAATATATGGACCTAACATAAATGATATTCTCATTTCTATATATTTAAATTTAATCAGTTTTAGTAATTCGTTGATAAATTAGTTTAAAGCTGAGGGGGATAACACTTTTTCTGTCTGTTTAGTCGGGGCGTGTCCTAATTTTTAAACTCAGATTTCTTCTTTTATAGATGACAAGCACCAACACATTCGGAAAGGCGAAGCCTCAGAGAGGAAAGAGCAATGCGACAAACCAGCACAGGATGCCTGTGCCGGAGATGATCAGGAACATAATAGAGAACTCAGACATAATCCTAGAAGTTCTTGACGCGAGATTCATAGACAAGACAAGGCATCCCGACATAGAAAAGAAGATAGAGGACCGCAGAAAGAAACTGATTTACGTTCTAAACAAGTCTGACTTGATTGACGTGAAAAAAGCAGGAGAGAAAGTTGAGCTTGACAACCTGAGACCAAGTGTTTTCTTTTCCTCAAAGGAAAGAAGCGGCCTGAAAATTCTGAGAAGCCTCATAAAAAAAGAGGCAAGGAAAATGAACAAGGATGCTGTAAATGTCGGGATAATAGGATACCCTAATTCAGGAAAGAGCTCGCTGATAAACTCGCTGATCGGACGGGCTTCTGCAAAAGTTTCTTCCATCTCGGGATTTACGAAGGCAATCCAGAAAATAAAACTTTCAACGGGAATTTATCTGATTGATACGCCGGGAATAATCCATCCTGAGGAGAAGCTTTCAATAAAAAGAGAAAGTTCGGTAAAACATTCGCAAATTGGCGCAATAGACTGGAATAAGACAAAAGAGCCGGAGCTTGTCGTTGATAAACTGATGAAGGAATATCCGGGCACCCTTGAAAATCATTATAAGACAGATGCAAACGGAGATTCAGAGCTCCTGATTGACAGCCTCGGCAGGAAGTTAAGGTACCTGAAAAAAAAGGGCGAAGTTGATGAGACGCGGACCGCGAAGCATATTCTAAGAGATTGGCAGGAAGGAAAGATAAAGATATAATGAAAAATGCGAATATAATTTTCACAATAGGACATTCAACCAGGGATATACTGGATTTTATTGAAATATTAAAAGAGTACGGAATAGAAGAGGTTATTGACATAAGAACAATACCCAAATCAAGGCACAATCCGCAATTCAATGAAAACGTTCTCGGCTCTTTTCTCAAGGGGGGAGGAATAAAATATCTGCACCTGAAAGAGCTTGGCGGGCTGAGGCATACTGAGAAAGATTCAGTAAATCATGGGTGGAGAAATTTATCGTTCAGGGGATTTGCAGATTACATGCAGACCCATGAATTCAAAAAAGGACTTGAGAGATTAATCAGGATTTCAAAGAGGCATCGCATTGCAATAATGTGCGCAGAAGCTGTTCCCTGGAGATGCCATCGTTCGCTTATAGCTGATGCATTGTCAATAAGAGGCATATTGGTCTCTCACATCATGAGCAAAAGCAGTTCTTCCAAGCATGAAATAACTTCTTTTGCAAAAATCAAAGGGAAAGAGATTGTCTATCCTTAATATATAAATCCAAGCAATAATCCTTAAATACTGATTTCAAGTTGATTTCTTATGCTAAAAGCAGGAATGAACAAGGCTGAAATTGAAAAAGAGCTTTACGGAAAAGGGGATTATGTTCAGATTCACGACCTGAGAAGATTTGTCCAGGAAAATATTCCGGTTGATGTCAAAAGAGCTGCCTGCGTAAAACTGGTCGAGATTTACGAGAGGAGAAGCATGTTTCTTGAAGCTTCTTTCATTTATGACAAGCTCGCGGAGATGGCTGTTTCTTCTGCTGAAAAAGTCAGCTTCCTGATAAAAGAGGTTGAATGCTCTGTAAAAGCGGGCTCTCTTGAAAAAGCAGACGCTGTAATGCTGAAAATCATGACTTTTGCAAAGCCCATGGAAAGAGGCGGGATAATCCGGTCTGTAAGAGAATTTTACAAAAGGCAGGCTCAGGCTTATGAAAAAGAGAGAAGAAAGAGCAAGGCTGTTGAGATTTATGAAAAGATTATTACACTGAAGGATGTTTCTGAAGAAGAGAAAGAAGAAATAAACAGAAAGCTTGTTGTTCTCTATAAAGACCTCGGCATGGTTGGGAAGTATCTTGGATTAAAGGAAAAAATTAAATGATATCCCGCTATACAGAAGAAGACATTAAGGATGTGCAATTAAGGTGCGGATACAGGCATCTGTGCCGTTCAGATAAATCAGGGGTTGGCAAGAAGCTCATCATCGTGGCGGGTCTTTTGGGGTTGTTGGGAGCTGTCCAGCTCAGTCCCCAGATATCTGATTTTGCATCAGGCGAAATAAGGAGCATAAGCTATGATTTTTACAATTGCTATCAGTTCTTCCAGTCGTGGAGCAACCCGATGTACAACCAACACAGAGACAATAGCCCGTAATATTTATAACCTGAGAAGAGATGTAATTATATGAGAAGAGGTTATGAATATCGGAGAAAGAGAAGCGGCGGTTTTTGGATTCTTCTGATATTGATTGGAGTCGGGGTTTTGATTTATCTTAATAACCAGGGGATAACGCATATAGATATTTTCAACTGGGGAAATTTTAGTCTACCCTGGAGCCAGAATTCTTCCAATACCTGCGTCCAGAATGTGAATGCATGCGCGGGCACAATCAACTTAAAGTACAATACAAATGTAAGCATATTAAGTCAGACAACTGCTTCAGACCAGAATGGTGCAAACACATTCTTCTCTAAATGGGCAGGGCAGCAACCAGCCCTTTCTGCGTACAATATAACTTATCCCGTGATTCTTGTTGCAACGCGTTTTGACCAGCCTAAAACAAGCACGCCTTATGTATTTGTCTGCAAATCAGACGGGAGCCTGTATAATCTTTCCGTCGCAGGATTGTGCTGATTCAATAAATTTTAAAAGATGCCCGGATTAGATTAATCATGAGGTGGATAAAAGCAATTATTGGTTTCATTTCAATTGTCGTTATTTTGGGGCTGATAACGTATTACATTCTTCCTTTCAACTCAATAGAGTTTGCCTCAAACATCCCGGGCAATTCAAACTTTACGCTTAATTCTTCAACGGCTTCGGGAATGCAGTTTTATCCTGACATGAGATACCCTTCGTCAAATATTTCATACAGCATAGACAAGACATTGTGCAGCCTCCAGAAGCAGGACGACATGCGGCGCGCGTTTGACGCTATAGAGAACGCAACAACCCTCAGATTCTACTCTGTCAATTCAAATCCGGAGATATCAATCTCATGCGATGACAAGATTGTCATAAACCAAAATTACTTCATTGCGGGAGAGGGCGGACCTGTCAACATAACAAAGACGGACAATTTCAATGTAATCCTTAACGGAGAAGTCCTGCTTCTCAGGGATTCAAACTGCCCGAATCCGAACATAGAGATTCACGAGCTCTTGCATGCACTGGGATTTTCACACTCACAAAACCCGAATAACGTCATGTATCCTGTGACCGACTGCAGCCAAACAATAGGGCAGGACATTCCCGATTTACTTAACAAACTTTATTCCGCGCCGGCGGAACCAGACCTGTCGTTCGGGAATGCGTCCGCAATCATCCATGGGCACTATCTTGATGCAAATATAACTCTTGCAAACAATGGACTTGCGGATTCAGGAAGCGCAATGCTGATAATCTCTGTTGATAACAGCAGTGTTGAAAAACATGCAATAGACCCGCTTGCAATAGGAGAAGGCATCACATATTCTTTCACGAATATTTGGATTCCGGCAATAAGCCCGAACGAAGTGGAAATGGAAATACAGTCAAATTTCAGCGAAATAAGCAAGGGTAATAATAAAATAAAATTGGAAATAAAATAATTAATCAATCATCGAGTTCTTCAAAGAGCTCCCCGAGATCGTCTTCATCTTCATCAGACGCGAATTCTTCTTCCGGTTCATTATCCTCCATTTTTACCTCTTATTTTTATATTTTTTTATGAATTTTTTTATTTTTAAATACTTCTATTTTTATGACGGGAAAGGATAGTTATTGCAGAGTTCAATAAAGTTTATTAATAAGTTATCTGCGTTATTTTGCAATGAAAAAAACTCATTTGGGGCTTCCTGAATTGCTTTTTGCAGCTTGGCTTTCGACACTTTCGCCGCTGGGATGCACAACTTTGCCTAGAGAAAGCAGTATCACCAGACAGGATCTTCCGGCGTTGATTCCAAAGAACCTAGTAAGCGTTGAGCTTCCTGCAAACTCCAAGAGGAAGTTAATACTAGGATATTCAACTAAAAGCGACGGGGTCGCTGACAAGTTCTTTTCATATGACATGCCTAATCCGAAAGATATTAATGAACAACCCCTAATCGGATTTTTTCCGGATTCATTCTTTCCTATAAAATATCTTGGAAGCAAAAGAGTTTTTGATGGTTACTCTCTCGGTCCGGACAAGAATTCTTTCATTGGATACACAAGAGATGGAGACTTTGTCCTAGGCATTAATGAAAATGGGAAAATAAAATCATTTTTCTTCAAGATGATCGGCGCAGATAAACCAGATTCATCAGGTAATTATCAGGATTATTCTGTGAGCGAATATTCAGAGTCAGGCAGTTAATATTTATTTTTTCTAATCAGCTTATTCTCAAATTTGTAATCTTCTATCGCGCGGTTTATTGATTCAGCGTCGTCGTATTCATGAAGTAGATGGTTGATTATCTTTCTTTTCAGGGATTCTTCCAAAGGCTTGCTTAGATGAAGAAATTTCCCGCCTTTTGCATCTTTTTTCTCAACGACCTTTATTCCCTTATTTGCCAAGTATTCAATCCAGTTAGCGTGTTTCAGGATTTCACCCGGCTCTGCTTTCACCTTTTTTGTTTTCATCACCTTCATAGACAAAATAGGGAGATGGGATTTTTAAAAGTTTGGAGGATTCAATTCCCTTCTATTTTATTCTGATTTGCTTTTTTTAAATTTAGAATAGATAAAGAAGGTTAGTTCCCACAGAGTCATAATAGCGAAGATTATTTCGGCAAATAACATAATCCAAAATTTCCAACCGGTAAAAGATATTGATTCAATAAGAGCAAATATAGTCATGGTTAGACCAAGTAATGTTAATGGATCTCTTAATGTTTCATCCATATTAATTATCCCTCCACCCAGAATCGAACTGGGGATCTCCCGGGTACTGTTGTATCCGTGGCTTGTCAGATTTCATTGTTATCAACGAAGTTGAATCTCCATCTTAGTCAACACAAAAGTGTCTCGCAACTACAGCCAGGCGCTCTAACCACTGAGCTATGGAGGGCTAAAAGAGATAATTACAGGATATTTTTAAAGATTCTTATATATTCTAATACAGTAAAACTTAAAATATCTGGAGAGGATATTTAATTATGGCAGAGATAAAGTATACCAGTTATGTTTGCGGGGATGAATGCGGGGAAGAGCATGAACAGGAACTTATACTAATTTACGACGGAAAAAAGAAATTTGGAATTGCTAACTGCCCAAAAGATAATATCTATTTTACA
>JAGWGZ010000016.1 GCA_028867075.1 Nanobdellota archaeon
ATAAACACCTTGATTCCAAGCCCATTCGCAGGAAACCTCATAATCCAGGGTTACAGCGATTTAATCAGAATTGAAGACAAGCAGGCCTTTTTGCGAAGAATGCACGAGCTCCACATGAAAGAAATTTCAAGGAGCATGGGGCTGGAATACTAATCTTTTTTATTTAAGATTATAATCTCTCTATTTTCACTTGAATAAATTTCAAAGATATATTCAGTAAATATCTCTGCTTTAATTTGATTAAAAGAGTTAGATACTGCTTCTACAGCTGTCCCCATACCCGATATAATAAAAATCTCGGGTGAATTCGCGGTAATTTTTGTCTTTATCGCATTTACAAGATAGTCTATTCCCAGACCAGAAGGGACAAAATAAACAAACTTATCCAAATTATTGAGTAAGTTTCCTAACTTCTCTTTCATGAGTGAGGAATTCTCAATGTTTTCAAGAAGATTAGTCAAATATCTACTTAACACTCCACTTTGGACTAAATATGATATATGAAGTTTGTTTATACCATACTTATTTTTAATTTTTTGAATTAACTTGTCTCGCCTTTCAATTTGTGATTCAGAATCAAGTCTCCTGAGAGTCAAACCTAGAACACAGAGGGTTTGTTTTTCTTTATCTTCTATATAAGTGCAATAAAAAAGGTGCTCATTCGAGTTTAATAATTCCTTCGCTTTATCTATTGTAGACCTTTCTTGGATAAATGCTAACCCTCCTTTTTTGAATTTTTCTGCCAGAGCTTTTATGCCATTAATTCCGTTTTGGATAATTGAATCACTAATTCCCTTCCCTAATCCTTCTCCAAAATCTTTAATAGAGTTTTCAGAATTTATCCCCATATTCATTTATGTATAGGGTAATGCTAATCTCATTATCATCTAGAATAACTGTACTACCTGGAAATATTAGCATATTTTTCAAAGTGACAGGTACCCCAATGTATTTATCTTTCAGCACCTCTCCTTTTTCGTCTAAAACAAATTTCCCATCAGTCTGAAATCCGAGTTCATTAAGCAGAAAAATCTTATCTCTATCAGAAAATTGCCTTAAAGAAACCGTTTCTACCCTCTGTTCCATAGGGGATAAACAGATAACAAGTTTTTAAACTTTCTCCTACATCATTCCAGTCTCAGCAAACTTCTTCATCATCTTTTCAACCACAATCTGAGGAGCAAGCCCCTTGCGGCTGCAAGCTCTTGCAAACTCGTCGTAAGTCTGCCTGTCAATATTGTAATCAATCTTTTGCTTCTGCGGACCTTTTGGTGTCGATGCCATTCCAGATAAAAATTAATTGAATTTATAAATTATGCGCTCGCGTGCGGAACCTCCCGCGGGTTCTTACCAACTCCAGCAACCAACTCGCTTGCAAACGTCTCGGCTTCGCCTCGAAATTAATAGAAATGTTAATGATAAAGCAAATTCGTTCAATAGAGCAATTGAAAAAGAGGTGATCGAAAGTTAATGTAAAACGCCCCTCAAAAACTTTCAGTTCTTATTCATTAACAATTTCCTTGGGGCGGGTGGGCGGGATTATACAACCAATAACCTATATCTCTGCAGCGTAGAATTCGTGAGCTTGTTTTTGTGCCCGCAGTGGGGGCAGGAAACAATTTTTGAAACGTTGCCAGCTATCATCTCTGGAAGGATTCCGAACGGACGCCGGCATTTCAGACTTCTACATCTCTGTAAAAATCTCATTATCCTGAAAGGTGCTTAAAGTATATATAGATTATGAATTAAGCTTTTATCAGCCCTCTCTTCAAATGCCTGTACTCCAGAATAGCCAATCCTATGAATATCAAATCCAGCACAGTCAGATAAATGAGCCATCCTGAAGGCGAGACTATATATTTGTAAATCTGGTATATTATGAACAGTATAAAAATTCCGATTGCGACAGGATAAAGTTTTATCTTCTCATACCAAAGACCAATCAAAAGCCCCAGTTTTATTATCCCGTGGCTGATGAAATACAGAGCTACAAAGAGCTTGACAGAAGAGGGAAAATTCCCGGCCAGGCTGATCAGGTGGGTTGCAATGAAATCATGCGGGTCTTCTACCAGTTCTTTTGCAAAGAAATTGCTTACAAAAGAATAAATGCTTCCCGAGCTGACAAAAAGCAGCACAAAACCGGACAGCGTCTCTATAAGGCTGTCAAGAAACTTGAGGATTATGGAAATCCTGAATGCAACATGCTCAATCTGGAAGCTCTTCATGCGCAAAAAAAGAAATCCTTTTATATAAATCTTGCCGGGATTTATCATGAAAAGTCAGGACAGAGGCAATGAAAACAAAGAAAAGAATTACATCTTCATAGACAAGGCTGTATTCTTCCCCAAAAGCGGAATTCTTGCAATTGGAGATTTGCATCTTGGATACGAGCACATGTTGATCGAATCGGGAATCAGCCTTCCTGAAAACCAGGCAAAAGAGATAATAAAAAGCATTGAAGAAATCCTGTTGAAAATAAAATCACAGGGGTTCAGTGCCAAGAAGATAGTCTTTCTGGGAGACATAAAGCATTATTTCGGTTTTGATCACAGGGAGCGCAGGATTTTTGACAGAGTGCTGGAATTCCTCAGGGAGAAATTTGAGGACAAGGACGTAATTCTGATAAAGGGAAATCATGACAAGATGGACTATTCCGGAAAGAAAATGAAGAATTATTACATAAATGAGGGAGTATGTTTTCTTCATGGGCACATGTCTTTTCCGGAGATATATGATTCAAAAGTGAACACAATTGTGATGGGGCATATGCACCCCTCTGTGACTATTTCTGACAAGGCAAATGTGAAGAGAGAGAAATTCAAATGTTTCCTCTTAGGGGAATTTCATAAAAAGAGATTGATAATTGTCCCGAGCTTCTTTGAAATAATCGAGGGCACAAGCGTTAATGAATATGCTGAAGATTACAGGGATTATTTCTCAATTGTTCCGAAGAAGGTCATGATGAACTGCGAGATCTTTGCCATTGGAGAAAAAGAAATTTTTGATTTCGGCAAGGTTAAGGGCTTGAATTAATTTTATATAATCTTAATGCATTGAATTGTGATGGTTCTTCAATACAGGAAAAAAGGGGAAAGATGGAAGAAATATCCCGGGAAGGAAAAAATCGCGGGAGATGTTAAGGACTACAATTTCCGGCTGTTGAATGAGGTGCAGACAAAGATCCTTGTTGAAGAAGGGCCCTATGACAAAGTAATGAAGCGCTTCAGGCAGATAGAGTTCTTCAAGCATCATTGAGTGGTCCCGAGGTCGAAATATGAAATTTCTCGCTCGGTTCCTCGGTTTGCTCATGGTCCCGAGGGGATTTGAACCCCCGACACCTGGATTAAGAGTCCAGTGCTCTACCAAGCTGAGCTACGGAACCATGCATAAAACTTGAGAAAATTCTTTAAATATCTATCTCTTGAATT
This sequence comes from Nanobdellota archaeon, assembly GCA_028867075.1. Classification (GTDB taxonomy): domain Archaea; phylum Nanobdellota; class Nanobdellia; order Pacearchaeales; family GW2011-AR1; genus JAKLIN01. The sequence continues at coordinate 3,429 of JAGWGZ010000016.1, forward strand.
AGGAATGGCAAAAAAGATAATAGAGAAAGAAATAATCAAGCACAAAAAAATAGGCGAGGGTGTTGTAAAGGATCGGGATGTTTTTGCGACCTTTGACCACAGATGCAAAAAATGCGGCTATGGAAAAGCTGAATTGCTGGACTTGGGAGCACAATACTCTGATGAAAATGAATTAGTGATGATAAAATGCGGCAAGTGCGGCTATACCGAAAGAATTGAAAAGAAAACAACTTAATCTCTCATTCTGCTCATTTTCTGGTATAATCGGGGTGCATATTTTCTGTAAATCAATATCAAGACCAGAAGAACCGCAATAAATGCTATGAAGAACTCCACGTTCCATGTGCTTATCAAGTATTTCTTGAACAGAATTCCCGAATAGTATCCGACAAGTACAAAGGCAAGGGAATAAAATATGTTTATCACTACTGATGCAAACAGGAATCTTTTTACGTTTAACTTGCTGACTCCTGTGAGGATAAGCCCTGGAACCGGAAGAGGGGGGACGACTTTAATCAGCAGAAGCGCCTTGAACGAGTTTTCTCCCAAGAGTTTCTCCACTTTAAGAACAATCTTTTTTCCAAGATGATGTTTAAGCATATATCTGTCTATTAACGACCGGCGCCCAAATCTTCCAAGATAATACAGCACGATGTCTCCTATAAAGTCACCGAAAAAAGAAAGCACAAATATGACATAAATATTAAACACCCCCAGAGAAGCTGCAAAAGATGCTGCCGCTGTGACAATTGGCCCTTCAAGAAGCATCAGGAGGAAAACAATCCAGTAACCATGTGTCTGCACAAAAAGTGTCAGCCAGAGAAAATTTGAAAAGTCAATCATAGAATAAAATAGATTTTAAGATTATAAAGCTAATTAATTTATTTCAGAGAGTCATAAATGCCAGGTCTTTGCTTGAAAAAGTCTCTCTTGCTTTTTCATCAAGCACTTCACTGTTAAAAGTTCCTAATCTTGCAGAATAAGTGAATCCGCCGTTGATTCCCAAGAAAACATCCACAACCGCATCTTTAATGCCGTTCTTAGCTAATTTCCTTTCCACAAATCTTCTTGCATAAGGAATCTCACTTTCTATCTTTGGGATTAAATCAGGGTAAGCTGCTTCAACCTCATATTGGTGTATCAGAATCATCTGTATTCCCGCACAGTGTTCCCGCACTTCGTGCACTTGAAGAATTTAGTCTCTGCCTCGTCTCCTGCACGTGTCTGAATTGTCCAAAAATAAGCTTTGTCATTTCCGCACTTCCTGCAGCTGAAAGTCACAACAGGCATTGGTTGCTCACCCTTGTCAGAGACAACCCCGACTTTCTCGTGTTCCTTCATTTTCTCCGATATCATTATCTTGCCTTTGCCTTTGCTCACCTTGCTCGAATACCCGCATCTCGGGCAGCCCATGTTTTTCGTTTTCTGGACCAATACAGCGCCGCACTTTGGACAAAATTCCATTTTGAAAAGTATCAGTTATCAGGGGGATGATTGTTTAAAAGTTTTTCCCTGTAATCAAAGAACATGCCCTTCACATGTTTAAAGAGGGCATTATTATAAGAAGCGTGAGACCTCACTGCTTCCAGGACTTGCCTCTGATAATCGCGATATAATAAGGAAATTTCTCCAACGTCCCCGCCGGTTTTGATTGCGCTGATGACTCTCAGGGCATAATTCCATTCAATGTCCAGGGGAGATTCTCTGAATTCCATCCGACACTCTCAGAATCAGAATTTATAAAATTAACTTTCAGAACAAAATCCGCGTTCATAAGAAGGAAGCCGGCTGTCAAAGAAAACCAGCTTGATCCAGCCGATATAGGGGGCTATCCTGAATACTGCTTTTCCAACAATTTGATTTGGATAGATTGCCCTTTCGTCAACCTGGCCCTGATTATTGTTCGGCATGAGTATTGCATTGTTATTGTCTCCCATTGTCGTGAATACCCGTGTCCCGTTGACCTCAGTGATGTTTATTACTCTGTGAATCACAGGCGTGTTCTCTGTTCCGGAACTGAACACAATCACATCCCCAATCTTAAGTTTGTTAGGATCTGCACCAACAATAAAGATTACATCTCCCTTGCTGAAACCATTTGAGAAACTGAAATGGATGAAATTCTGCTCGCTTATTCCGATAGAAGAATATTTTGCATCATGCCTCTGCCACCATGAATTGAAATTTGAGAAGATATCTCCCTGATGATACATACTGCATGATTCAACTATTGCAATCGGAAGCGGCGTTCCCGTGATGAGATTAAGCAGGGGGAAAAAGGCAAACTTTATGACAACAAAGATAACTACGATTGACAAGATCCACCCCTTGATGCTGTTATCTTTCCAGAGAAGATACCAAAATCGGTCAAAGAATTTTTTTATTTTCCCCATTGATAAAACAGCATTTTTGCCCTTTTAATGATTTCGTTCAATCAGTCCTCTGCGACAAGGCCATGAAGGAAAAGCAGAAAGCTAACAAACAGAACAACGCCCGAAACAATGATGCCGATATCAGAATCGGACGAAGAGCACCGGATAATTCCGCCGATTCCGATTACAGAAAATATAAAACCAAAAAACAGGCTAACTTTTCTGTTCATCTCTCCAGGCAAATCAATCAATCATGCCTATCTCTTCAATAATCTCAAGCTTCTTTATTGAATTGAACGGGACAAATCCTCTTATTGAATAATTCTTTCCGTCGGTAAAGTCTATTATCTCAACCATTCCTTTTTCATGGTTTATGAAACCGACAACCTCGTCATCAACATCTTCCTCGCTCGTGATGAACTCAATCCTGAATTTGAAGATTTGCATTGCCATAACAGAAAAAAGAAGCGGGGGTTTTTAAAAATGATTATTCTCAATTAAAACAATAGATTATTAAATGAAAGTTTCCAGATTTCTGGATGAAACTTAAAACAGGCGGAAGAAGCAAGTCCAGAAAGATTTATATGAAAAAGATCCGCGCACAGGCAAAAAGGGACAAGATTAAGCTCCAAAAGAGAGAGCAGAGCAAAAAGGGATAATTCTTCAATAAGATTCCAAATCCAAAAGATTTAAATATATCCACATGTGTATACACAATATGATGTATACTCAGATGAATGCTGGAAATTGTAAATATGAATGGGGGTGCGGAACCGCAGGTTCTGCGCAGGAGGTTTCACTTTCAACTTCCCGTTGGGATGCTGGAAATTGTAGAAACCCGCAGGAGGTGTCACATGGCAGACGTGTTTGATAATACAATACTTTGCAGCAAATGTAATACTGAGATGAAAAAAGTCTCAATTGCAAAAAATGGATTTTTGTTAAGGGCAGTCGTATGCCCGAAATGCAATGACCGGATTTTTCACCCTCACGACATGGAAGAATACAGCAAATTCATGGACTTAAAGAACAAGGAATTCAATGTCAAGATGAGAATGGTGGGAAACAGTTATGCAGTCTCAATACCGAAAGAGATTGTATCTTTCATGAATAATCAGAGAAAAATGATGAATGAGATGGTAAAGCTCTGCTTTGAAGACATGGGGCGCGTCTCTTTAAACTTTGAAAACAGCATGCACAGGGAAAAAGGAAGAGTTGTGGGTGCGCGCGAGGTCCAGATTATAAAAAACGGAAAGCCGATACTTCATGTAAAGCAGTTTGCAGATTCTGCAAATCCAAAGAACAATAAAACAGAGGTATTAAGAGGAAAATAAGATGGGAGAAAGTTTTGAGATAAACCCTTCAGGAAAAATAAAGGCTGTAAATCAATGGGTAACAAATTTGCATAGACTCACAGACAAAATATTTTACATGAGCACTAAAAAGTCAATAACTGCAATTGCTGATAGAACTACTGAAGGAATTAAATACGATATGAAGTATGAGGGGGAGTTACCTGTTGAAGGAATATGGGACTGGGCATCATGGGCACAAAAAGAAGCAGAAAGGCGTTTAAATGAAAGCAGAAAAGACCATGTGGAATTTCCACTTTCTTTTACAGATTATGAACCAGATATTATTGGAATTAAAAGGTTAAAAAGATATTTAGCAGGACAATAAAATGCCTAAAGATAAACTGATACAGCTGAAGGTCGTTGAAGCGCTGCAAGATGATGCGTACAAGGGAATAGCGAGAATTGATTCTGAGACAATGAGGCAACTTGACATAAGAAGAGGGGAACCGGTTATAATCAGAGGCGGGAGGGAAACAATTGCGATAGCTGATCGCGGATATCCTGCTGATGTCGGAGAAGGCGTGATAAGGATTGACGGAATTCTGAGAAAAAATGCAAAAACCGGAATAGGGGATGTCGTGACAATTTCAAAAGCAAATGTAAAAGAAGCGAAGAAAATAGTTATTGCGCCCGCCCAGCAGGGTGTGATGATACAGGGAGACCCAGAGGGCCTGAAAAGAGGATTGCTTGGAAGGCCCATGATAAAAGGAGATATAATAATGCTTGGCGGAGTCCAGAGAAGAAGGGACTTGATGTCAGACGATTTCGGAGACATGGGCGATATTTTCGGGGATCTTAATGACATTCTCGGAAGAATGGGCTTTGGAAATTTCGGGCAGGGAATAACCCAGATAAGATTCATCGTAGCGTCAACAAACCCAAGCCAGCCGGTGATAATAACTGAAAACACAGAAGTCTCGCTCAGTTCAAAAGCTGTTGATATCTCCGACGAGAAAATACCCGAGATAAATTATGAAGACATCGGGGGTCTGGAAGAGGAAATAAGAAAAATAAGGGAAATGGTGGAGATTCCTCTTAAGCATCCTGAACTTTTCAGGAAACTCGGAATTGAAGCTCCGAAAGGAGTTTTGCTGCACGGCCCGCCGGGAACAGGAAAGACTTTGCTTGCAAAAGCAGTTGCGACAGAGTCAGAAGCAAATTTCATCTTGCTCAACGGCCCGGAAATAATGTCAAAATTCTACGGGGAATCTGAGAAAAAAATAAGAGATATCTTTGAAGAGGCTGAAAAAACAGCACCGTCTGTAATTTTCATAGATGAAATAGATGCAATCGCGCCGAAAAGGGAAGAAGTAACAGGAGAAGTTGAAAGGCGTGTTGTCTCTCAAATCCTTACAATGATGGACGGTCTGAAGAGTAGGGGGAAAGTAATTGTCATAGGAGCGACAAACAGGATAAATTCAATTGATCCTGCATTAAGAAGGCCGGGAAGATTTGATCGTGAAATAGAAATTTCTGTTCCGAGAAAAGAAGGAAGGCTTTCAATACTTAAGATTCACACAAGGGGAATGCCCCTTGCAAAAGACGTAAACCTGGATGAACTGGCAGGAGTAACCCATGGATTTGTCGGGGCAGACTTGGAAGCGCTGACAAAAGAAGCTGCAATGAATGTTCTGAGAAAATTCCTGCCGCAAATAAAACTCGACAAGGAAGAAGAAATTCCCCCGGAGATTCTCGAGAAGATGATTGTCAAGCATGAAGATTTCACAGATGCTCTGAAAGTTGTTCGCCCGTCTGCAATGAGGGAGGTTCTTGTTGAGAATCCAAATGTTGAATGGGAGCACGTCGGGGGTTTAGAAGGAATAAAACAGGAACTGAAGGAAGCTGTTGAATGGCCGCTCAAGAGGCCTGAGAGTTTTGAAAGAATGGGCATAAGGCCTTCAAGAGGAATTTTACTTTATGGTCCGCCGGGAACAGGAAAGACTTTGCTTGCAAAAGCAGTTGCGACAGAGTCAGAAGCAAATTTCATCCAGGTCAAGGGACCTTCATTGCTGAGCATGTGGGTCGGAAAATCAGAAGAAGGAGTAAGAAAAATATTTGAAAGGGCAAGGCAGGTAGCGCCATGCATTGTCTTCTTTGACGAAGTTGATGCTCTCGCGGGAAAGAGGGGAATAGACACAGGAACAAAAGTAACAGAACGTGTTCTGAACCAGATTCTCGCAGAAATGGACGGGTTGGAAAACCTGAGCAATGTGATTGTCATAGGGGCGACTAACAGGCCTGACATGCTTGATTCTGCATTGCTGAGGCCGGGAAGGTTCGACAAAATCCTCCTCGTTGATGCGCCTGACGAAAAAGCAAGGGAGAATATCCTGAAAATCCATACAAGGGGAATGCCTCTTGCCAAGAACGTAAATCTTTCTGAGCTCGCAAAAGTTACTGCCGGCTATACTGGTGCTGACCTTGAAGCTTTTGCAAGAGAAGCAGCAATGCTCGCATTAAGAGAATCAGCAGATGCAAAGGAAGTCAAGAAAAAGCATTTTGATGATGCGCTGAACAAAGTTCGCCCAAGTGTCTCAAAAGGAACTCTTGAAGTTTACAAAAAGATGGAAGAGAATTTTATAAAATCTGCAAAAGTGGCAATGCCTTCGGGCGGAAGCTATCTGGGGTGATTCTACAATGAGCAGAGAAATAAAAGTGATGAACTATAACGTTCTTCATGGATTTCACCAATCATTTCCACCATTTGCTCTTGAAGAAAAAAGGCTCGAAGCAGCAAGAGAAATTGTAAAAAAAGAAAACCCGGACATTCTTGTTTTGACAGAAGCTTGTTATGGCGGACCAAATCCTTTCAATATAAATATTGATTATAAAAGTCTATTCAATTTTCCTCAGGGATTCTTTGGAAAATGGGGAGATTATGAATGGGGAAATTTTTTGCTATCAAAATATCCCTTGAAATGTAAAATTGTTCCTTTTGGAACAAGAACTGCAATAAGAAGCAGGATATCGGTTAATGATAAAGAAATTTATTTAGATGTAATTCATCCTTATCCCAGTTGGACAGAAAATGAAAAAATAGCTTTTACAAAATCAATCTTAAAAAATATCAAAACACCTTATTTTCTAGTCGGTGATTTTAACTCTCTTTCCGATGAAGATAAATATGATAAAGAAAGGTTAGTCAGAGGCTTTGCAAAATTTGAGAAAGAGCCGGTCCAAGCAGTAAACAGGATATGGGAAAAAAAGTTTATTCCATGGCTTAGAGCTCAAGGCTTAGTTGATACTTTTAGCACTTCTTCAAGAAAAATAACAGTTCCAACAAAAATTTACGGAAACGGGCAGGAATCTGCAATGAGGATGGACTTTATTTTTGCATCTCCGGACATCAAAACGCTTGAAACAAGAGTAATAAAAAATAAGGATACTGATTCTGCATCAGACCATTATC